>JBQCJS010000423.1:0-3174 GCA_051952485.1 Thermomicrobiales bacterium
CGAAGCCGGGGATGGCGACCAGCATGTCGATCTGCTGCCGGAAGCCGAGCCTGTCGGGTTGCGGCGTGCTTGTGTCGAGGGGAGGCGTCGCCGGTTTCGTCTCCGGGACGAACATCAGGGCGAGGACCGTGACGATCCCGGCGAGGAGGGCGTTCGCCAAGAAGGGACTGGCGAGGCCGACGTGCGTGGCCAGCCAGCCGCCGGGGAACGATCCCGCGCCGACCGCGAAGACGAAAACCCCGGTGTAGATCGCCATCACCCGTCCGCGATTGTGGGGCTCGGCGATGTCCGTGAGGACGATCTGGCCGGCGGTGAGGACGAAGGCCGCGCCCGCCCCGGCGACGAAGCGAGCGACAAGGAAGACAGGGTAGTTCGGGGCGATCGCGCAGGCGACCGTGCCGAGCACGGTAATCGCGCCGCCGATGGCAAGCGTCGGTTTACGGCCGAAGCGGTCGGCGAGCTGGCCAGAGGGATAGTTCACGAGGAACCGGGCCAGCCCGTAGACGGCGATGGTGAGGCCGATGGCCGTCTGGCTGACGCCGAAGTCCTTCGCATAGAGCGCGACCACGGGAACGACGGCGCCGAACCCGAGCTGGTTGGCGGCAATGAGCGCGCACATCCAGACGAGGATGGTGCGTCCCTGCGGCGAGAGGCCAATACCCTGGGTTGTGCGCCCCGGCGCGGGCATGGGCATCCCTCTGTGGCAGCGGTGAGAAGACTGCCCGCAGCTTCGCACCGAACGACGGGCGATGCAAGGCGGAGAGGTCCTCCGCGAGGTCCGGTCGAATGGGACGCTCGGGGTGTGGCAGGAGGCGCTCACGTATCATTGGGGTCGGCGCGGGGACCGAGCACGTCCCGCCCAATGACATGCATGGCAGCGATTGACGAGGTACGGTGACGGATTCACGCACGGAACGAGGAGAGCCGCTGGTCATTGCCGGGCGGTACGAGGTGCAGGTCGAGATCGGGTCCGGGGCGTTCGCGACGACCTGGCGAGGTCTGGACCGGCGGCTCGGTCGGCTGGTCGCCATCAAGATCCTGCATGCCCAGTTCGCGCACGATCCGGCGTATGTGCTTCGGTTCGAACGGGAGGCACAGGCAGCGGCGTCGGTGTCGCATGGCAATGTGGTCGACATCTACGACTTCGGGCGACAGGACGATCTCCTCTACATCGTGATGCAGTACATCGCGGGCGAGGACCTGAAGCATCTCATCGTGCGGGAGCGGGTCCTGCCGCCGGAACGGGCGCGGGAGATCGTCCTGCAGATCCTGGCGGGGCTGGGGACGATCCATACCGCCGGGATCGTGCACAGGGACATCAAGCCGCAGAACGTTCTGGTCGGCAACGATGGGCAGATCCGGGTGGCGGATTTCGGGATCGCGCAGATCGAGGACCGGAGCGACCTCACCACGGCGGGCACGGCCTTCGGCACGGCGGCCTACATGGCCCCGGAGCAGGCCGACGGTCGCGATGTGGGTCCGTGGACCGATCTCTATGCGGTCGGGGTGGTTCTCCATGAACTTCTGACCGGGACCCTGCCCTTCACGGCGCCGACGGCGATGGCGATGATGCTGGCGCACATGCAGGAGACGCCGGAGCCGCCCTCGATGCGGGCGACGCGCTGGCCGATCTCCGGCGATCTCGACGCCGTGACGATGCAGGCGTTGCAGAAGCAGCCCCGGGATCGCTTCCGGTCGACGGCGGCGATGGGCCAGGCGTTGCGCAACGCGTCCGTTCACGGCGCGTGGCCAGCCGCGACCCCCGCCGCAGCCATGTCCACGGCGACGCGCCCCATCGCGCGACCGACGCCATACGTGCGCCCGGCCGCGCTGCCGGCGACGCGCCCTTCCGCCGGTCCGTCGATGGCATCCGGTGAGGGGCGGGGGTTGTCGGCGGTGATGCGCGGTTTCCTCGCGTTGCTGCTCGTCGCGGCGGCGGTGGGGGCGTTCTACCTCTGGCAGGTGACCCAGGGCGACGATGGGGACCCCTCCGGCAGCGGACCAACGCCGACCGCGCCGGTGACCGCGACCGTGCCGGCGACCTCCGAGGACCTGATCGTTCCCCCGCAGGAGCCGAGGCCGACCGCGACTCTTCCGGCGATCGAGGAGGAACCGACCGCGACGCTGGAATCGCTGCCGACAGAAACGTCGGTGCCGACGCCTACGGAGGAAGCTCCCACCATCGAGCCGATCGGGCCCGACACCGGGACGCAGGGGGCCGACGATGGGGCGTCGCAGGGTGGCATCATCGAGCCGATGCCGACGCCGACTGTACCGTGACCATGAGACGCGAAACGGGAGCGGCATGCGATCATACCGGAAGGACGTCCCGATCGGAGCGGGAGCGCGGCGGCATTCCGAGACGACATGCGAAGGGCAAGGGCAACGGCATGACAGAGACTATGGCGGCACGCGCCGGAGCAGCGGTTTCGGCTCCCGATCTGACGGGGGTGATCGACCTGCGCTCCGACACGGTGACCCGGCCTACACCGTCGATGCGGCGGGCCATGGCGGAAGCCATCGTAGGGGACGACCAGTACGGCGACGACCCGACCGTCAATGAACTCGAGGCGCAGGCCGCCGAGCTGATGGGCAAGGAGGCGGCAGTCTTCGTGCCGAGCGGGACGATGGGAAACCTGGCGTCGTTGCTGGCCCGCTGCGACCGGGGAATGGAGGCGATCGTCGGCAGCGAGTCGCACATCCTCTGGTACGAGATGAGCGGGGCATCGGCCTTGGGGGGCATTCCGCTCTTCACGGTGCAGAACGATCGGCGGGGCCAGCTCGACCTGGATCAGGTCGAGGCGTCCATCCGGTTGCCGGGGGCCACGAATCCGGTAACCGGCCTGATCTGCGTGGAGAACACGCACAACCGATGCGGCGGTACCGCGCTCTCGATGGCCTACCTGAAGCAGCTGCGCGAGATCTCGCTGCGGCGGGGTGTGCCGATCCACATGGATGGCGCGCGCATCTTCAATGCGGCGGCGGCGATCGGCGTCCCGGTCTCGGAGATCGCGGCGGAGGTCGATTCGGTCCAGTTCTGCCTGAGCAAGGGCCTGGCCGCGCCGGTCGGGACGCTGGTGACGGGCGATGCCGCCTTCATCACGAAGGTCCGGCGATCGCGCAAGATCCTGGGCGGGGCGATGCGCCAGGCGGGCGGGGTCGCGGCGGCGGGGC
>JBQCJS010000424.1:0-6807 GCA_051952485.1 Thermomicrobiales bacterium
AAGCTCCTCGATGGGGGCAGTGGCATCCGGTTCCGTGGGTGGCATCCCCTGGGTCACGTCGAAGAAGACATCCTCCAGCGAGGGGGCCACGGCCCGGATGGCCTCCTCTCCCACGCCTGCGCTGGCGGCAATCGTCGCCAGGTCACGCTGGGCGATGCCCTCGCCGAGCAGGATGCGGAGCGTCGTCCCGGATTCGGTCGGGAACTCCTGTAGGCGGAGGATCGCCGGATGCTCGCGCAGGGCGACGATCGTTCCGGTGGCGACCAGCGCCGGGGCAAGGCGGATCTCCGCGACGCGGGATGCCCGGGCGGCAAGCAGGGCGGGCGGTGTATCGCAGGCGACGACGAGGCCGCGATGGATGATGGCGACGCGGTCGCAGAGGCGTTCGGCCTCGGTCATGTTGTGGGTGGTCATCAGGACAGTCTGGCCGAGGTCGCGGTTGAGCTTCGTGCGGATGAACTCCTGGATGTCGGCGGCGGAGATGGGATCGACGTTGGCGGTCGGTTCGTCCAGCACGAAGCAGGGCGTCAGCGAGAGCAGGCCCTTGGCGATGGCGAGGCGCTGGCGCATCCCGCTGGAGAGGGCCATCGGCAGGGTCGCGCCCTGGTCCTCCAGCCCGACCGCCAGCAGGGCCTCCTGCGCTCGCGCCTTCGTCGTGGCGGCGTCGTGGCCGAAGAGGCGGCCCCAGAAGGCGAGATTGCGATCGACCGAGATGTGCGAATCGAACGAGAGCCAGCCGCCGGAGGGGACGACGGAGAGGGAGGCGCGTGCCTCGGCGGGCTGTCGCTGGACGTCGTATCCGGCGATGCGGATCCTCCCGGAGGTCGGCGCGAGGATGGAGGAAATCATCTTCACCAGTGTCGACTTGCCCGCGCCGTTCGGGCCGAGCAGGCCGAAGAACTCCCCGGCGTTCACCGAGAAGGAGACATCCTCCACGGCGACGGTGCGGCCCTTGCTCGCCCCGTGGAAGAGGTTCTGCTTGCCGAGCAGGCTCAGCAGGTAGTCGACCCACATGTCCGGCGAATTGGAGTTCGCATTGGGGTTGGCGTACGTGAAGACCTTCGAGACATGCTCGACGTCGATCATGGGGTATCTCCGTTGGGCGTGCGGGCGGCGGGTGCAGCCGGAGTCAGGCCCGTTCGTCGATCAGCAGGAGCCGGGTCGCGTCCGGGGTGTACGCGAAGGTGATCGACGCGGTGCGCTGCACGGCGGCGAGGGTGATGAGGATGGCGTCCTGATTCCCGACCGTCGCCTTTTGCAGCGGCTCGGTGCGGATCTGCCCCTCGTCCCGCCAGAAGGCGTTGCCCCGAGGGTGATTCATGGCCGCGCTGGTGAGGTTGCCGCTCTGGTGGAGATCCCCGCATTGCGGGCACCACCACTGGATGTGGCGGTCGGGTTCTGGCAGATCGAAGCCGTCGGTGGAGCGGGTGACGACTGGGGCGCTGCAGCGGGGGCAACGCACGACCGAATCCTGCTGCATCCGGGACCACAGCACGCCAAACGTCCGGTCGAGCAATTCCCTGGCGGATAGCGAGGCGGTGATGATCGCGCCATCGCCGGCGGTCCCGCCATTGATGTATCCCGGGGGACGAAACCAGCCCCACGCGTAGCTCCCCTCTTCGGGGCTGGTGCAGCGAGGGCAGCGCAGTGCGTAGCTCGATCCGTCGCGCCAGACCGTCTTGATGAGCCTGGCAGACCCGCAATCCGGGCACCACATACGCGTCGCGTTGGTGACGGTTGGGGCCAGGGCCATCAGGTCGTCCGCGAAATCCGCCGCGAAAAGCTCGTCGATCGCCGTGCGCACGGCGTTCCGCGCCCGCTGCAACCGCACGCCGACGTGGGCAGCGGTCAATCCTTCGGCGAGGGCGATCTCCGCGATCGATTCCTCCCGCAGGTAGCGCCGCACCAGCAGGTCCCGCGAGCCCGGGGCGACGGTCTCCAGCGCCCGTCCGAGCGCGTCTCGCAACTCGTGCTGCTCGCTGAACCAGACCGGGTCCAGCGTGTCGTCGGCGTCCGGCAGCGTGTCGGCGAGCGTCTCCGGATCGAGCGGGTCGAGCCGGGAGCCTCCCGTCGCACGCTGCCAGCGCAGGAGCACGTTCCGGGCGATCGCCGCCAGCCAGGGCCGGGCGCCGCGCTCCCTGGTGACGAACCGGGCGCGAATCCGCCACGCCTCGATGAGGGTTTCCTGCGTCAGGTCCTCCGCGAGCGATTCTTGCCCGCCACAGCGGGGCAGGAACCAGCGGACGAGCCAGTCGCGTTCGGCGGCGACCGTCTCGCTGAACCCCGCGTGGGACTCGATGATCGGATGATGGCGGTTTTGGTGGTCGTGGTCGTGGTCGGTGGCGACCATCGGCGTCGGCTCCTGGCTGGGACAGCGATCCTTCCGTGCGCTCCTGACCATCAATCGCGATTCATGCCCGGACCATAACACTCGGAGGCGCGAGAAAAGAGAGAAGAGCAAAGAGAAACGAGACCACCAGCATCAATGATTGGCGATCTCGCTTCTCTTTCCTCTTTTCTCTCGTCTCGTTCCTCGCTCAAAGGCGGCGCTGGAAGGCGCTCATGCGGGAGGGCACCGGCGGGGTGGCGTTGCTCTCCAGGTGATAGGGCACGCTCGTCACCACCGTGCCAGGCCGGAAGAGCAGGGCAGCCTTGATCCGCAAGGCCGACTGGTTGTGCAGCGCCTGCTCCCACCAGTGGCGGGGGATGTACTCCGGCAGCACCACGGTCAGCACCGAGTTCGGCGATTGCTTATGCAGTTCGTCAAGTTAGGTCAGGAATGGGCCGACCAGGGAGCGGTACGGCGACTCTATGATGATCAGCGGCACATCCGTCGCCAGCTTGGACCACTCGGTGCGCATCTTCTCGATCTCGGCCTCGTCGTCGCTGACGTGCACGGCCGTCACGTTATCCGAGATGGAGCGGGCGTAGGCCAGGGTCTGCTGCGCGATCCGGTTCGCGGCCGCGACCGGCACCACCACGACGTTGGAGATCTCCTCCGTCCGGGTCGGCGTGAGCTCCTGGAGTTCCTGGGCCGCCTTCATGTAGTGGCGGTGGATGGAGCGCAGGCCCATCACCAGGCAGGGAATGAGCACGACCACGATCCATGCGCCGTGGGAGAATTTCGTGATCGCCACCACCACGGCGACGATCGCCGTCGCCCCGGCCCCGACCGCGTTGATGATCATGCCGTGCTTCCAGCCCTCCTCCTTGCGCCGCTTCCAGCGCATCACCATCCCGAATTGGGAGAGCGTGAAGGAGGTGAAGACGCCCAGGGCGTAGAGCGGGATCAGCCGCTCCGTCTCGCCGCCGAAGATCGTCAGCACGGTCGCGGAGAGCACGCCCAGGGTGACGATGCCCGTGGTGTAGGCGAGGCGGTCGCCCCGGAAGGTGAACTGGGTCGGCAGGAACTTGTCGCGTGCCATGAAGTAGGAGAGGCGCGGGAAGTCGGAGTAGGCGGTATTCGCCGCCAGCACGAGGATCAGCATCGTGGCGAACTGGATGAAGTAGAAGGGCAGGTTGCGACCGCCGAAGACGGCCTCCGCGATCTGCGCCACCACCGTCTGGTATCCCGCCTCGGTCTGCGCCATCGGCACTGCGCCATACTGGTGGGCGAGGAAGGTGATACCGGAGAAGGTCACGGCCAGGATGCCGATCATCCACGTCAGCGTCGTGCGGGCGTTCACCCATTCGGGCGGCTTGAAGGCCGGAACGCCATCCGAGATCGCCTCGACGCCGGTGAGGGCCGCGCACCCGGAGGAGAAGGCTCGCAGGATGAGGAAGATGCCGACCGAACTCGTGCCGACCAGCGCCTCGCGCGTGGGTTCGTGGACGGGGAATCCGTTCGCGGCATTCCGCGCCAACCCGATCGCCAGCATGATGCCGATGCTGACGAGGAAGACGTAGGTCGGCACCGCGAAGATCGAGCCCGATTCCCGGATGCCGCGCAGGTTCAGCATCGTGATGATGGCGATGAAGGCGATCCCGGTGATCACCAGGTGATCGTGGACCTCCGGGAAGGCGGAGACCATCGCCGCCACGGCGCTGGAGATGCTCACCGCCACGGTGAGCACGTAATCGACCAGGAGGGCGGACCCCGCGACGAGCGCCGGCGTCTCGCCCAGGTTGTCCTTCGCAACGATGTAGGAACCGCCGCCATGCGGATAGGCCTTGATCGTCTGGCGATAGGAGAAGCCGACGATCAGGAGCAGGACGACGATCGCCCCGCCGATCGGCAGGCTGAGCGACATCGCGCCCAGCCCCGCCATGATCAGGATGCGCAGGATCTCCTCCGAGGCGTAGGCCACGGACGAGAGGGCATCCGACGAGAGCACGGCCAGCGCCTTCAGCTTGGTGAGGCGTTCGTGGGCGGCGGAGGCGGTCGTCAGCGGCGCGCCGATCAGCACGCGCTTGATCCGGTTGAAGCGGCGGGAGAACCCGCTCCGTCCGGCGGTCGTCTCCTCCCCGGCCACGAGGTAGCCGGGCGCGACGCGCTGGAAATCGTCGCGGCTCTGGCGGATCACCTTCACGTAGCGATCGCCGGGATGCGAACCCTGCATCTTCAGCTTGCCGGAGAGATCCGGATTGATCTGGGGACCCGGCTTGCGGGGGGGCTTGACCTTCGGCTTGCGGGGCGCGGCATCCCCGCCCAGTCCGCCTTCGACCACGCTGGCCGGGGCTGCGGGCGTGGCCGGCTCGTCCGCCGGGGTGGCGGCCGTGGATCGGGTCATGGCAGCGCGAGCGGGCTCGCCGTTTCCGGGATCGGCGGCCGGGGCAGCGCCGGAATCTCCCGGACCGGGGTCGCGCGGGGGCGCGTCGGCCGGGGCGGGGGATGATGCGGGCCGTGCTGCGCGGTCCGGAGCGGGTGAATCCGTATCATGTGCCGACATGGCGCCTGCGTGCTCCCCGGAGCGGGGTGAAGGCGGCGGCGAGAGACCTGGAGAAAGCGGTGGCGCCGGATGCTCGCATCCTGCAGCCACACCTGCCAGCGCCTTCGCGAATCCGGTTCGTTCGCTCCGAATACCCTGTGATAACGCTGGTCCTATCGCCCCGATTGGCGCCGCCGCGTGTCGAGCGGTGCGGCATGAATGCCGCAAGACCGTCGGCGCCGCGAATAGTACGTCCTTTGCGCGAACGTATACAAGGTCACCGCGTCCTGCGCCCGCTCGCACGCACGTTCCCTGCCCGCATCCCGCGCGCCGCCGCCCCGTGTCGAAACGTCACCGCCCACCGGTGCGTTTATGCTGTCGTCAGGAATGGGGCGCCATTCGCCTCATTGGACCGGGAGCGATGATGGAGTCGCTTTCCCGGGAGGACCGCAGGGGATGCGCGCCCCGAACCCGCCGCGGCCAAGCGGCCGCGGCGGGATCGGCGGGTTGGCTCGCCACCGCTATCCGGGCAGCGCCACATCGGCCTGTCCCCCTGACACCCGAGCCAGCGACAGATCAGAGGAGGAGCAGGTGAAGGAGCGCATGACATCATCCGCGCGCCGTCCGTCGCGTGGAGGCGATGGGCATGACCGGGCGCGTGGCCGTGGCCGTGGGCATGGTCTGGCGAATCGGGTCCGGCGTATCTCGCGGCGTGGCGCCTCGCGTGGTGTCGCGCTGCTGTCGCTGTTCGCGGCCCTGATAAGCCTGATGCCGTCCCTCGCGACGGCCGCCGCCGTCGGGGACGCCGGGAGCAGCCTCGCCTCGCTCGCGCAGGGAGCCCTGCCCAGCATCACGATCGACGTGAAGACCTGCGCGCCGACGACCGGAACGTGGGACGAGGCGCAGGCCCGCTCCTGGGACGACCTCTCCGCGTCCTGTACCCAGGCGAGGCCGGATGTCACGACTCACCTGACCGCCGCCGCGACCGGTCAGGATTCGCCGAAGACGTCCGATGCCAGCGGCAGGATCACCTACGACAGCCTGCAGCCGGGCGACTACACGATGTACACCGACATCCCGCGCGGGACGGCCTGGGAGGTCGTCTACTGCTCGGTCGATGGCGGCGCGCCCTACCAGAAGACCTTCAACGAGTCGATCGTCACGACCTTCTCCGACCTCGAGACGGAGCAGGTGGTCTGCACCTGGTTCGTGATCCCGGTCGAGACGGAAGCGGCCACCCCCACGCCCGCGACCGAGGCGACATCCACCCCCACGCCCACGACCCCGGCGGTCGAACCGACCACCCCGGAGCACACGCCGACGTCCGCGCCCACCGATGGCGCCCAGGGCGGCGTCATCACCGTGGACGCCTTTACCTGCCCGGCCGATGCCGGCCTGGGCGATGGGTCCTCCTTCCAGGACCTCAACGCTGCCTGCACCACCTCCGCGCCCGGTGTGACGGTCCACCTGAGCGACCAGGCGACCGGCGCCGACGATCCGCAGGACACCGGGTCCGGCGGCCTGCTGACCTGGGCGGACCTCGATCCCGGCGCCTACGATGCCTGGACCGACATCCCGCGCGGCTCGGCGCAGGAGATCCTCTACTGCTCGAACCTCGCCGGGGACATCGCCCCGGTAGCCTTCAACGAGAACGTGGTCGCGACCCTCCAGCTCGCCGAGGGCGAACGGTTCGATTGCTCGTGGTTCATCCTGCCAGCCGACACCTCCGGCGCGGCCGACGACACCGCGACGGTGGCTCCGACCGAAACGGCCATTCCCACGGAGACGCCCACCGAGACCGCGACCGCAACCCCGACCGAGACGGTGACGCCGACCGAGGTCAGCGATACCTCGCTCACGGTCCACCTGGCGCTCTGCCCGCAGGATTACTCCGGCTCCGACTACTACACCGACTGCCATGCGAATGGCATCGACGGCA
>JBQCJS010000425.1:0-3613 GCA_051952485.1 Thermomicrobiales bacterium
ATACCGACGAAGCGGCCCTGCCGCTCCTCCAGCCACTCGATCACGTTTTCATGGGTCTTGTTGGGAGAATCGATGGCCATGGTGGGTACTCTCCGGGATGCGAGGGCGGACCGTGCCGCTGCGACGACGGCGAATGCCTGTGGATTTCGTGCAGCTTCGCCGAAACCGGGACCACGTGCAATGGACCATCGGGGCACATTGCCGGGGATGCAGCCGGATCGGGCCAGGCGACCGGGTCCGGGTTGTGCAATTCGCGCAAACGCCGACCGCCCCCGATGTGCGCGCCGGTGGGGGCGGCCTCCCGTCGTGGGTCGCCGAGGCAAGGGCGTCGCGAGCGGCCGGTCCTGGGTCAGCCGGTTATCGGGGTGGCGACACGGGTCCCCGTCTCGAACGAGCGGATGGAAGCGTGGGCGAGCCGCAACGCCCGCAGCCCGGCCTCCGCGTGCACCGGCGGCGGATCGCCCGCGCGGAACGCCGCCAGCACTGCATCCATGTGCCGGTCCAGCGTGCGGTGGAACTCGCGGTCGCGGTCGTTGAAGTAGCCCGCCTGCCACACCTCCGCCGTCTCGCTGCCCGCCCGCTGGAAGGCGTACCGGCGCACCGTGTCGTCGATCAGCACGCGCCCGCGTGTCCCGTTGATCTCCACACGATGCGTCTCCGGATAGGCGTAGGACGAGTCGTACGATCCCAGCAGGCTGCCCACCGCGCCCTGCTCGAACCGGAGCGAGATGGCGTGCGTGGAGAAACCCTTGCCGGTCATGTCCGTCATCTCGGCCATCACCGAGGCGATCGGTCCCGCCAGGTGCTCCAGCATGTCGAAGCCGTGGCACTGCGTCTCGATCAGGTTGGCGTGCGGATGGTCGCTGCTGCCCTCGCCGCCGAACCGCCAGCTGGCGAACGTGATGTCGCCGAGGTCGCCGGCCTCGATCGCGGCCTTCGCCAGCTGCACCGGCTTCGCCCAGCGGTGGTTGAAATCGATCGCGAAGAAGAGGCCGCGCGTCGCCGCCTCGCGCAGCATCGTTTCCGCCTCGTCCAGCGCGAAGGCCAGCGGCTTCTCCACCACCAGTGGCACGCCCGCCTCGATCACGGCCATCGTCGGTGCGACGTGCAACTGGTTTGGCAGGGAGAGCACGACGAGATCGGGATGCCCGGCCTCCAGCATGGCGTGGACATCGGTGTAGGGCGTCGTGCCGAAGGCGGCGGCGCGGGCGGCGGTCTTCTCCGGCGTGCGCCCGACGATCGCGACGAGGTCGACCTCCGGGTTGCCGGCGAGGTACCGCGCGTGTTGCGCCGACCAGCCGCCGGTGCCGACGAGGGCGATCCGCAGGCGGGCGGGCTCAGGCGAGGTCGAGGTCATGGGTGACCACCACCTTTCCGGTGTTGCCGCCGAAGAACGCCTCGTACGCGGCGGCGAGCGATTCGACGTCCATCACGTGCGTGACGATCTGGCGGAAGTACGCCGGGTTCGCCTGGAGCCGCTCGTAGTTGGCCGCCATGTCGGCATAGGGGAAGTACTCGCTTCCGAGGACGGCGTGCTCCGGTGAGATCAGGTCGCGCGAGACATCGAGCGTGATCGTCTCGCCGTGCCCGACGCAGACGAGGCCACCCGGTTTCGCGAGCACCCCGAGCGCCGCCTGCCGCGCCACGCTGCGGCCCGAGGTGTCCACCGCGGCATCCACGAGCGGGATGTCGTGGGCTTGCAGCGTCTCCCCGAGGTCGTGGGTCCCGAGGTTGACGGGGATGCCGCCGAGCTTCGCCGCGAGGTCGAGCCGGTAGGGGACCATGTCGGTGATGAAGACGGGGATATCGGGACCGAGGATGGTCTTCGCCATCGCCAGGACGCCGAGGCCGATCGGCCCCGCCCCGCAGACCAGCACCGACTGGATGTCCGGATGCACGAGCGTAGCGCGGTCGATGGCGTGCCCTCCCGTGCCCATCACGTCGAGCAGGAGCGTGGCATCGACCAGCGAGGTCTCCGGCGAGACGGGGAAGAAGATCGACTCCGAGACGACCATGTACTCGCCGTAGCCGCCATCGTGGGTGAACCCCATGTCGGCGCGCTTGGCGAGGCAGAGGTCCGTCTTGCCAATGCGGCAGTTCCGGCACTCGCCGCAGAAGTCCATGAGGAAGATCGCGCCCGGCGTCCCGACGGCGACGGAGGTGCCGGGGCCGGCCTCGATCACGGTGCCGGTCGCCTCGTGGCCGGGAACGGTGTCGGTGCCGTGCAGGTACTGGTGACGATCCGAGCCGCAGAGGGCATTCGCGGCCACCTTGACCAGCAGCTGTCCCGCACCGGGATCGGGCACCTCCCGCTGTCGCCAGCCGATCGTGCCGTTGCCCTCGAAATGCGGGGCGTTCATCCAGCGTGTCATGGTGGTGGTCCTTGGTCGTGATGGCGGACGGCAGTGACGATGGGCAGCATCGTCCGGCGTCGGCGGGCGGCTGTCAATCGCCCGGGCCACCGCGCTCCGCACGCTCTTCCGGGGGGTGCTCGTGGCGGAACATCGCCAGCAGCAGGAGGTCGTAGGTCGCCTTCAGGGTGCCGCCGATCACCAGCGGCCAGCCGAAGGCGGTGGTCTGCAGGAGCGAGCCGGCGATGGTCGGGCTGATCGCCGTCGCCAGGCTGCGCGGGACGTTGGTGATGCTGGCAGCGGCGGGGCGTTCCTCCGGCGTGACGACGGCCATCACGTACGACGTGCGGGCGGGCACGTCCATCTGTGCCAGGGCGCTCCGCATGAGCAGGAAGAGGATCGCCAGCGGCAGCGTCGGCATCAGGGGGGTGAGGATCAGGAAGATGTTGGCCGGCAGGTGGCTGAAGACCATCGTGTTCACGAGGCCGATCCGCGCCGCGACCCGCGGGGCGAGCAGTTGCGAGAAGGCGGAGAGCAGCCCGGCCCAGAAGAAGATCGTCCCCGCGACGGCGGTCGACATGTCGAACCGCAGGAAGAGCCAGAGCGCGATCACCGATTGCAGCGTGAAGCCCCCCGCGAACGAATCGAGGCTGAACAGCGCCGCAAGCCGGTAGACGGCCCGCTTCGAGGGGCCGAGCGCGGGGGAGTCCGGTTTCACGGCCGGTTCGATCCGCGGCGTCAGGCGGCGGTAGAGCGCGGCGATGACGATCCCCAGCGCGCCGTAGAGCAGGAACATCGCGGTGACGGTGGTCTCCGCATTCACGCCCAGCAGGTGCGCGAGGGCCGTCGGGATGCCCGCCGCCAGCGCGCCGATCGCCCCGACGAGGCTGCCGGTGAGGCTGTAGCGGGCGAAGATCGCCGTCCGGTTGCGGTCGCTCGTCGTCTGGGGCAGCAGCGATTGTTCGGTGGGGAGGAAGACGCTGACGTCGCCCGTGGAGGGGTTGATCGTGCCGACGAAGGCGACGACCAGCAGCGGCCAGAAGCCGTCGAGCAGGAAGAAGCCGATGCCCGTGGCGATCATCAGCATGGCGGTGCGCAGCAGGAGGTCGATCCGCTTCCAGCGATGCGCGAACTGGCCGACCGCCAGCGTGAGCGCGGCCGACCCGAGCAGCGTCGCCGTCGTGAGGACGCCGATCCGCGTGGCCGAGAAGCCGAGCGAGACGAGGTGGACGGGGAGCAGGATGCTGATGAACCCATCGCCG
>JBQCJS010000426.1:0-5169 GCA_051952485.1 Thermomicrobiales bacterium
CCCCGTCGCACCCGTGCCGCCCGTCCTCGTCGCAAGGTAGCGGAGACCGCCGCCGAAGCGGCCGGGGCTCCGGTCGATGCTGCGCCGGAAGCGCCCGTGGCCGAGGCAGAGCCTGTTGCGCCTGCCAAGCCGAAGTCGGCGTCCAGGGCCAAGGCCGCGGCCGAACCGGCAAGCGAGACCCCTGCGGCGCCGGCAGAAGCGGCCCCGCTGGCCGTTGAGGCCGAGGCTTCGTCCTCCCCCATCGCCGAGGTCTCCCCGGCTCCATCGGCGCAGCCCACGGACGACCAGCCCGCGGGCGAGAGTGTGGACGGCGAGCCGGTTCGCAGTGGTCGGCAGCGTCGCAACAACCGGAAGAACCGGGGCGCGAATGCGGCGGCAGGGCAGAACGGCCAGAACGCCCTGGCCGACGGCGAGCGCCAGCCCGGCCAGCACCAACCCCAGAACCAGAATCACAACCATCAGCGCCAGCAGGGCCAGCCACAGAACCAGGGTCAGGGCCAGCAGCAATCGCGGCGCGACAAGAAGCAGCAGCAGGACCAGCGCGAGCGGGAGGCCGCCAGCAACCGGCCGTCAGTCTCCGAACTCGACGTGAGACCGAACGAAGAACTGTTCGAGATGGCGCGCGAGCTGGGTGTCTCCGGATACCTGCGGATGCGCAAGCCGGACCTCATCACCCGCCTGCTGCAGGCGATGACCGAGCGTGAGGGGCACATCTTCGGCGACGGCGTGCTGGAGATCATCGAGGACGGCTTCGGGTTCCTGCGCGGCGAACGGTTCCTGCCCGGCGCGGACGATATCTACGTCTCGCAGTCGCAGATCCGCCGCTTCGGCCTCCGCACCGGCGACCGGGTGAGCGGCCAGGTCCGCCCGCCGAAGGACAACGAGAAGTTCTTCAGCCTCCTGCGCGTCGAGGCGGTGAACGGCATCGACCCGGAGACGGCCCGCCGCCGGCCGTCGTTCGATACGCTCACCCCGATCTTCCCGCTGGAACTGATCGACCTCGAGACGCAGCCGAACATCCTCTCCACCCGCCTCCTGAACCTCATCGCGCCGATCGGCAAGGGCCAGCGCGGCCTCATCGTCTCGCCGCCGAAGGCCGGCAAGACGCTCCTGCTGAAGGCGATCGCCAACGGCATCACCTCGAACAATCCCGAGATGCACCTGATGGTCTGCCTCATCGGCGAACGGCCGGAAGAGGTGACGGACATGCGCCGCTCGATCGAGGGCGAGGTCATCTCCTCCACCTTCGACGAGCCGGTGGAAGACCACACGAAGGTCGCGGAGATGGCACTGGAGCGCGCCAAGCGCCTGGTCGAGGCCGGTCGTGACGTGACGATCCTCCTGGACTCGATCACCCGCCTCGCGCGTGCCTACAACCTCGCGGTGCCGCCCAGCGGTCGCACGCTCTCGGGTGGTATCGACCCGGTTGCGCTGTACCCGCCGAAGCGATTCTTCGGCGCCGCCCGCAACATCGAGGGTGGCGGGAGCCTCACGATCGTGGCCACCTGCCTCATCGACACCGGCAGCCGCATGGACGACGTGATCTACGAGGAGTTCAAGGGCACCGGCAACATGGAACTCCACCTCGACCGCAAGCTGGCCGAGCGCCGCGTCTACCCGGCGATCGATATTCAGCGCTCGTCGACCCGGCGCGAGGAACTCCTGCTGGACGACTACACGCTGCGCCAGGTCTGGACGATGCGCCGCATGGTCTCGATGCTCGGCAGCGGCGAGGGTACCGAACTGCTGCTGGGGCGTCTCGCCAAGACGCAGAAGAACACCGAGTTCCTGGAGACCCTGACCAAGGACATGTAGTCCGGGAGACGAGGAACGAGAAAAGAGGAAAGAGGTCGGGCCTACCCGCCTCTTTCCTCTTTTCTCGTTCCTCTCGCCTTGTTCCTCGCTACGCGCCTTCGACGTGGATATGCGTGCGTTCTTCTTCCGCGTACTCGGTCATCTCCGTTCGCTGGAAGATGAAGGTCTTCCCGATCGCCGTGGAGGCCGCGCCGGGATTGCCGTCCCGGTCGAGCGCGACGATGTTCATCTCGCTCTTCCACGGATCGTCCAGGTGGGCGAGATCGGTCATGGCCGTGCGCAGCGCTTCATCGAGCGACATGCCGAAGCGCATGAAGGTGACGACGCTGTGGGCGGTCAGGCAGCGTTGGGCCATCTCGCCGCGCCCGGTACAGGCAGCGGCGCCCCAGCGATCGTCGGCGTAGTTGCCCGCTCCGATGATCGGCGAATCCCCCAGGCGTCCCGGATACTTCCATGCCCAGCCGGACGTGCTGACCACGCAGGCGATGTGGCCGTGCCGATCCCGGGCAATCACGTTCACGGTCCCATGCGGCGGTTCCTCGGCCCCGGGAATCGCCTTCTCGGGGTCGGTGGCCGTCTGGGTCACGATCGCGCGGATCTTGTTCAGGTAGCCGCCGCGTTCGGCGTAGACGCCGGTCTCGTGGCCGGCGAGCCCATTCCGCCAGATCTCCTCGACCTCCGAGGTAAGCAGATCCTTCGGCGAGAATCCCGCTTCGGCGGCAAGCCGCCCGGTGCCGGGACCGGCGATCAGCACGTGCGGCAACTCGTCCATCACGACCCGGGCGAGGTCAGCGGCATCCTGGTATCCGTGCAGCGCCCCGACGGCGCCTGCCCGAAGTCCGGTGCCCTCCATCACGCTGGCGTCGAGTTCGACCTCTCCCAGCAGGTTCGGCAGGCCGGAGAAGCCGACCGTGTGATCCTCCGGATTGGCCTCGACGGGGCGGATGCCGGCCAGCGCTGCATCGAGGGCACTGCCGCCATCGCGCAGCACGGCGATGGCATCGGCGATGCCAACCCGGGCGTTCGCGGAAGCGACGACGATGCCGGATGCTCCGGCGCTCACTGGTCCGAATCCGGATCGAGGACGTACCCGGCCTTCGTCAGCGCCGCATCGAGTTCCGCGTTCGACGGCTCGACCAGGATCGACTCGCCGATCACGATCGTCGGCACGCTGCGGCGGCCGGTCAGCGCGACCATGGCCTCCATCTGCGCGGGGTCCTCCTCGGTGTTGAGTTCGGTCCAGGGAAGGCCGAGGTCGGTGAGGCGACCGCGAGAGCGCGTGCAGTCCGGGCAGGGCCGGGTGCGGGCATACATGATGATGGGCGGGAGGGTATCGGGCATCGGGGGGCTCCTTGCGACCGTGTCTAGAGCACGCGCGTGATCTCGTCGGAATCGTATCGCGGAATCGGGTGGCGTCCAGCGGTGTCAACCATGGAAAGACCCTGTTCCGGTGCGGTGAGGCTGCCAATCCACGTCAGGGGACCGCCACCATCCTCGGCCGCCCGCTGGAGGGCGTCACGTTTCGCCGGATCGGCGGCAACCAGCAGGGCGCCGGAGCTCAGCATCCCGAGCGGGTCGATCCCGTAGTGCTCGCAGAGGATTCGGGTCTCCGGCAGGACCGGGATCGCGTCGCGCTGGATCTCGGCGCCAAGACCGGATGCCTCGGCCAGCTCGTGGATGGCGGTCGCGACACCGCCTTCGGTCGGGTCGTGGAGACCGCGCACGGCTCCGCTCGCGATCAACTTGGCGGCGTCCTTCGCGACGGCGATGCCGGGGCTGCGCAGCAGCTTGGCGGCACTCCGGACGATCTCCGCGCCGAGGGCAGCCCGGAGGGAGTCGGCATGTTCACGCGCCAGCAGTGCGGTGCCCTCGATCCCGGCCCATTTCCCCAGGTAGAGATCGTCTCCCTCCCGAGCGTGTCCGGGTTCGAGCACGCCATGCGGTCCGGCGACGCCGATCATCGTCCCGATCAGCAGGGGACGGTCCAGCCCGAGCGTCACTTCCGTATGGCCGCCGATGACGGCGACGCCGACTGCATCACAGGCCACCTGCAGGTCCGCGAAGAGCGACTCGACCGATCCTTCCGTGGCACTCCCTTCCGGCAGCAACGCCACGACCGTCATCCAGCGCGGGATGCCACCCAGGCAGGCGATGTCGTTGGCGTTGACGGCCACGAGATAGCGCGCGGCGGCATCGGTCGCGAAGGTGATGGGGTCGCTCTTGACCACGATCTGCTCCCCGCCAACCCGGACGGCCGCTGCATCGCGCCCATACCCGGCCGCGACGATCACATCGTCGTCGGGCGTGGTGGCATACGCCTCGATCAGGCGATGCAGGAGTGGCCCGGGCAGCTTGCCCGCCTTCAGCACGGTATGGGGAGATGGCGCGGTGGAGTCGGATGGGGACATGGCGTGGCGATCCTGGGCGGTCGAGGGGGCAGGATGAGCGTTAGAACGGGGCGTCCCCAGTTTCTTGGTCGGCGTCCCATCCGGCGAAATCGTCCGCCTGCATCTGCTCGGTGAGCACGGTGATCCGAAGTTCGGCTTCGGCGAGCTGGCGCCGGGCCTGGTCGGCCAGGCGTGAACCCTGCTCGAACTGGCGGACGGTCTCCGCCAGTGGCAGGTTTCCGGCCTCCAGCGCCTCGACGATCTCCTGCAGGGCGAGCAGGGTCTCCTCGAACGATGTGGCGGTGGACGTGGATGTGGACGGGGCAGTCGACGTGGAATGGGAGTCGGGCATGAAGACGGTCTCCGAGTCGGGGAGTCGTCCCCGCGAGGCGTATCCTGGCGAGCATTGTACCCGCCTCGGGGTGCCGGCAATTGACCGGCCGGTCAGCAATCTGCGGGACGTGCGGTCACGACGGTCGAAATCACGGTGCCATCGCGGAGGATCGTTTCGAGGGGCGCGCCAGGCGCAAGGTCCCGCACGCTGCCGACGGGAGCCTGCGTCGCACCATCGACCACAAGGGCGTAGCCTCGATTCAGGATGGCGGTGGGATTGAGCGAGGCGAGGACGGACGATGCCCGCTCGACCTCTGCCGAGCGGCGCTCGACCAGATGGTGCGTCGCTGCCGTGATGCGCGTGGCGATCGCGTCCACCGCAGCGTGCTGTTGTGCGAGCTGGGTGCGGGGCGAGGTTCGTTCCAGGCGATGCAGAAGTGTGGCGACCTGCGTGGCGGCAGTTTCGACCTTCTGCTGCGTCCGGCTCGCGGCGTGAGCGGTCATGCCGGCGATGAATCCGAGCAGTTCCTCCCGCGAGGGAACGGCGAGCTCGGCGGCGGCGGATGGCGTGGCAGCCCGGACATCGGCGACATAGTCCGCGATGGTCACATCAGTCTCGTGCCCGATGGCGGAG
>JBQCJS010000427.1:0-8005 GCA_051952485.1 Thermomicrobiales bacterium
GCTTCCGGGGTCTGCGCGAAGGCGGGGGCGATCAGGCTGGCGGAGAGCGCGAGGGTCAGCATCATCAGCGCGGCGGCACGGAGCAGGGATCGGGGCATGGGGGACCTTTCGGCGAGACGGCGTGACCAGGCAATGGTGCCGTATCCGCATCGCCTGCGCCATCTTCATTCGCTGCAAGGCAACGGGGAGAGCGCCCAACCGGCGCTCTCCCCGTTGCCTTGCAGCGAAGGAGGATGGCGCAGGCGATGCGGATACGGCACCATTGCCTGGACACGCCGTCTCGCAGAAAGGTCCCCCATGCCCCGATCCCTGTTCCGTGCCGCCGCGCTGATGATGCTGACCCTCGCGCTCTCCGCCAGCCTGATCGCCCCCGCCTTCGCGCAGACCCCGGAAGCTTCACAGGAAGCGTCACCAGACGCGACGCCGGGAGCATCGCCGGTCGCTTCTCCCTTCCCGGACACGCCGATCGGACGACAGGCGGCCTGGGCGTGGTCGGCCCTGCAGGCGGGCGATACGCCGCTGCCCGCCAGCGAGATCGAGGCGCACTGCGATCCCGCGCTCCTGGCGCAGCTGCCGGCCGATCAGCTCGCCGCCGCCCTCGTGCAGGTGCAGCAGCAATACGGCCCCTTCACGCTGGAGCCGGATTCGCTCGTCCTTTCCCGGGATGAGCCGGCCACGAACGCCCGCTTCACCATCGCCGGCCCAGACGGCTTCCGGCTCGACGTGACGCTGGCGATGGACCCCACGAGCGAACTGCTGACCGGGTTCCTGATCTCCCCGGCGCAGGCGGCATCGCCCTCTGCGTCAGCCGTGGCGTCGCCCGCCGCCACGCCGCTCGCCGGCGGCGTCACCGATACCGAGGTCTCGTTCACCAGCGGCGCGGATACGATCTACGGCTCGTTCATGGCCCCTGCCGGCCTGGCCGCCGATGCCCCGCGCCCCGCCGCGCTGATCATCTCCGGCAGCGGCCCCACCGACCGCAACGGCGACAGCGGCAACCTCCCGCTGCATACGAACTACAACCTGGCCGTCACCCTCGCCGATGCAGGCATTCCGTCGCTGCGCTACGACAAGCTGGGATCGGGCAAGACCGGCCTCGGGTCGCACGTCGACGGCAAGGGCATCGATGTGCCCCTCTACCTGCAGGAGGCGAAGGATGCCGCGGCCTTCCTCGCGACGCAGCCGGGCGTCGATCCCGCGCGCCTCATCATCGTCGGCCACAGCGAAGGCGGCTTCTTCGCCCTCCTGCTGGCGCAGGAACTGGTAAAGGCCGGGACACCGCCCGCCGGCCTGATCCTCGTCGCGCCGCTCTCGATCCGCTACCTCGACCTGTTCCGGACGCAACTTGCCGCGAACATCACCTCGGCGGTCGCCGCCGGACAGATGACGAGGGCCGAGGGCGACTCCCTGATGCAGGAGCTGGAGGGCATCATCACGAGCCTGCGCACGACCGGATCGTTGCCGGAGGCGATCGCGTCGCCGGAACTCGCGCAGCTCTTCACGCCGGCGAACGCCACCTTCCTCGCCCAGGCGGATGCGATCGATCCGGCGGAGGTGGCGGCATCCCTGCCGAAGGACCTGCCGGTGCTCGTCCTGCTCGGGGAGAAGGATTCCCAGGTGCTGCCGGATCAGGTGGATCACCTGATGGGCGGCTTCGCGCAGGCAGGGAACACCGATGCGATCTTCCTGGCGCTGCCGGATGCGAACCACGCCCTGCGCATCGTGGAGGGGACGCCGAACCCGGTGGTGGACTACGCAAACCCGGACCTGCCGTTCTCGCCCCTGGCCGTCACGGCGATCGGGGCCTTCCTGGCCGCGTTCGATCTCGTGCCGCCGCGATAGGGTCCACACAACGCGGGCGGTCCCTACGAATGACACGCTTCAGGGAGAGACCGACCGCGTGTCGGTGAGGTCTCGGAGCCGCAGATGCCCGGTCAGGCGAGCTGGTCCACTCAGTGGACTGTCTAGGCTAACTTGGCATTGCGCTGAGATCTCGGCGAACCACCGGCCGCAGCAACCACTGCGAGGGTTCGCCCTACGAACGACCGAATCGCTTGGCAGTCCGGCCGTTTGTGGGGGCCCGTCGCGCTGCGGCCTTCATGGCGGCCCGACCAAGCATACACAGGACAAGTTAGGCGAGACGGTCCATTCAGGATCACAACGGGTGCAGTTCATGGTTGGTGATGGAGATCGAGCACCGAAGTGAACCCATATTCCACCTCGGACGGGGATGCAGAGATGCGTTCGCGGAGGACCAGCGATGTGGAACGTGATCGATGGCCCCCGTCACAGAGCGTGCACGATAACCCACACCAGGCGGCATGGTGACAAGTGGGCATCGAGCCGCTATGATGCCTGTATAAGGGCCGTTGTGTGCCTCGAACCCGGGGCCCCCGCCCGGCGACCCACGTCGCCTGCGCCAGCCACCGGGCCGGCGCCCGCTTCCGGACGCGCTGCCTTCCCCGGTAGCACACCATCCGGGCACGTACAGAAAGGGGGTGATGGCTGATGCTGATACTCACTGCCGCTGCGCGGACGCACATCTTCCGTCACACCTTCGTCGCGCCCATGGTGCGAGCCAGGTTCCGATAGGAACCACGCGCGGCGGAACCCTCGCCCTCGCGAGGACGTTCCCCTCCGGCCATACCCTGGCTCCCGGAAGCCGTAACCCCGGTTTCCTCCCGACGAATCCGACTCCCCGCTGACTGTCCTTCGTGGTTCTGGTCGCGGTTGGCCGTGCCGTTTCGGCGCCGGCCCTGGCCTCGTGCGCCCTGCCATCCGGACCCGAATCCGCTGCCAGCCCGACGATACCCCTTGACGAGAGGAGCGATGCCGTGAGCACGCCCGTTCCCCCTGCCACCACAACCACCATCACCACCACGGACGACACGACCGTGAAGCCCTCGTCCCTCTTCGATGTGAGCACCCACACCTTCCTCGTCGGCGAGGAGATCGCCCTCCGCCCGGCCACGAAGGACGATGCCGCCTTCACCAGTTCCTGGCGGGAGACGCGCTTCCCCCACTCGCCGGAGACCACCGAAACCTGGATCGAGGAGGAACTCTCCGGCCCGATCTACATCGTCGTCCGCAGGAGTGACGGCCGCCCGGTCGGGCAGGTGCGCATCGGCGTCTGGTTCCCCGGCCGGGGCCTGCGCGTGTTCATCGACCCGATCTTCGGCGCGGATGCCGTGCGCTGGCGGATCGCGGTCTATCGCCTCGTCGTGCCCTGGCAGATCGAGGAGAAGCACGTTCCCATGCTCGGCATCCAGCTTGGCAACGACGAGGCGGAGGTGATCGCGGCGCTGGTGGAGGATGGCTGGCGCGAGTGCGCCCGCTATCCCGGCACCGACTGGTCTCCCCGCACCGGCGCATGGGTCGATCGCGTCTTCCTCGAATACCTCAGCCCGGCCTGGCTGGCGACGATGGGCGATCCCGCCGATGTCCCGCTCGAACGCAGCGGCACCGGCCAGCCGCGCCCGGTCGTGCCACACCGCCCCATCGATGACATGGCCCGGCCACCGAAGGGGGCGGTCATGCTCGGGGAGCGCGTCTACCTCCGCCCGCTGGAGAAGGACGATGCCCTGGCGATCTCCGAATGGACGCGGCAGGAGCCGGACGCCGTCTGGTCGCAGGGGCGCTCCATGTATTCCCCGCCGGAATACGCCGAGTGGACGAAGAAGCTCCAGAAGGACGCGATCCAGACCTGGCCGCGCTTCGCTGTCTGCCTGCGCGAGAACGACGAGCTCATCGGCTCGATGGGCGTGGTCGGCATCGACTACATCAATGGCATCGGCATGACCGAGAGCGAACTGAACAACCCCGCCTATCGCGAACAGGGCTACGGGTCCGAGGCGAAGCAGCTCCTGCTGGCCTACGCCTTCGATGTGCTCGGCCTGCGCCACCTGGAAAGCTGGGTCGCCTTCCCGAACCTGCGCTCCGCCGCCGCGCTGCGCAAGCAGGGCTACACGGAGGCGGGGCGCCTCCACTGGCAATACCCGCTCGATGGCGACTTCGGCAATGCCACGCTCTTCCTGCTCAACGCCGACGACTGGCGCGCCCTGCCGCGCACGCCCATCGCCCCGGCGACCACATCCACGATCGCCCCGACCATCACCGACCCTGAACTGGAGGCCGCCCGTGCCTGAAGCGACACTGGACACCCCAAGGACCGACGCGCCCGGCGCGGCCGGCAAGGAGGAGAAGCCCGCGCTGATCGGCGCGGACAAGCAGACCTTCCTCATCGGCGAGCACATCTACCTCCGCCCGCTGAACGACGACGATGCCGCCGCCGGCACCGCGTGGCGGCAGACCGTCTTCCCGCAATCGACCGCGACCACCGAGGGGTGGATCGAGGAACACCTCGCCAAGGGCGATACCGAGGAACGCGACCTCTTCGCCATCGTCCGCCGGAGCGATGACCGCATCGTCGGCTCGATCGCGCTCGACTACGATCACACCCTCACGTCCCTGCTGGCCCGGGTCGACCCGATCCACGGGGATGCCGGCCAACCCTGGAAGGCCGAGGCCATCCTGCTCGTGGCGCGCTGGCAGGTCTTCGAGCGCCATAAGCTGATGGTGCACACCGACATCCCGGCGAGCGACTCGCTCGCCATCGCCGCCCTGCAGGAGGGCGGAATGCGCGAGATCGCCCGCTTCCGCGAGGCGTACATCGTCGATGGCCGCCGGACCGATCGCTTGGTGCTCGATTTCCCGCACCCGAAATGGGTGGAGCGCCTCGGCGATCCCCGGGACACCGAGCTGCCGCGCACCGGCACCGGCGAACCGCGTCCGGTCCCGGCCAGGGGGACGCTCGCAGCCGGGGAGACGCCCCCGCGCGGCGCGAAGCTGCTCGGCCAGCGCGTCTACCTGCGGCCCTTCGTGAAGGTCGATGCCGACCAGGCCGCGATCTGGGAGATGCGCGATCCGGAAGCGGATTTCTCGCTCGGGCGCGGCGCGGAGAGTCCCGCCACCTTCGCCCGCAAGGCGCTGGAGGAACAGAAGCAGGGAGACTGGCCGACGGCGATCTCCTACATGGTCTGCCTCCGGGAGACGGACGAGCCGATCGGCTGGGTCTCGCTGGAGGACATCGACTGGGTGGCGCGCACGGCGGAGACGGCGAGCTGGATCTTCCGCCACGACCTGCGCGGGGGCGGCTACGGCAGCGAGGCGAAGCACCTGCTGCTGGAGCACGCCTTCGATCACCTGCGCCTGCACATGGTGCATTCGTGGGTGCTCTTCAACAACACGCGGTCGGCGGCGGCGCTGCGCAAGCAGGGCTACACGGAAGCGGGCCGCGCCACCTGGTGCTTCCCGTACAAGGGGGGCCTCGGCAACATGGTCGTCTTCGACCTGCTCGCCGAGGAGTGGCGCGCGTTGCCGCGAGGATAGGGTGGTTCGCAGAGGCGGGAGCGCAGCCGGCCTGTCATGATGCATGCCGCATCTCGCATCGCGAGGCGCAACGAGAGTACCGAACTCACTCAAGATCTCATGTCATGTTGAGCGAAGCGAAACACCCCCGCGCGAAGCGCATCGGCCGCAGGCCGATACCCTAGCGGGATACCTTGCCGAGGGCTTATGCCGGCCACAGCACAGCGAATGCCGCCTATGGTTTCCGGCTCCGCCGGAAGGTGGCTCGCTTCGCGCGGGGGTTTTTCGCTTCGCTCAGAAAGACATGGGGTGTTGAACGTGCGGTGGACACCGCGATGGGACGCGCAATTGATCCGAACGCCCCGAATACTGTCGCCATGACCAGGACGACATGATCGTACCCACGCGCATCATCAAGGGGAATGCCCCATCATGACGACGACCACGACCACCATCGAGACGACCGCCACCGCCGAGCCGGGGCACGCAGGGCAGACCTTCCTCGTCGGCGAAGAGATCTACCTCCGCCGCATCGAGAAGGCCGATGCCCGGTACACCATGTCCTGGCGGGACAGCATCTTCCCGCGTTCCCCCTCCGTCACCGAGGAGTGGATCACCAGGGAGGCGATCAAGAGCGCCCAGAACTGGTACGCCATCGTCCGCAAGGCGGATGACCGCGTGGTCGGCAGCCTCACGCTCTCCGGACACAGCATCCACACCTTCCTGCGCTTCCACGTCGATCCGCTCTACGGGGAGGCCGCCGGGCGCTGGAAGGCGGAGGCCATCCGCCTCGTGCTGCCCTGGCGCACCGACGAGCAGAAGCGGATCTCCCAGTTCCTCACGCTCACCGGGGACGAGACGGAGGCGATCGCCGCCGCGCTCGATGTCGGCGCCTTCGAGGCCGCCCGCACCCCGAAGCTCATCCTGAAGGAGGGCGAACGGGTCGATCTCGTCCGCTTCGCGCATCTCAGCCCCGCCTGGATCGCGGAGCTCGGCGACCCGCGTGAGACGGACCTCGTGCGCACCGGCAGCGGCGAACCGCGTCCGGTGCCGGCCCCGGGAGCGTGGGAGGGCGATCCGCCCAGGGGCGCCATCCTCGTCGGGCAGCGTGTCTACCTCAAGGCGGTCGACAAGGAGGACGCGGCGGCGATGGCCCGCTTCGGGCGCCAGGAGATCGAAACCGGCTACGGGCACTTCCGCGCCGTCAACAGCCCGGAGAACCACGCGCACCGGCGGCTGGAGGACAACGCCCAGCGGCTCCGGCACGATATCGGGTTCACGGTGCGCCTCCGCGAGAACGACCAATTCATCGGCGAAGTCGCCGTGCTCGACGTCGATTACGTCAACCAGTACGGCGAGACGGCGAGCTGGATGTACGACCCGGCCTTCCGGGGCAGCGGCTACGGCAGCGAGGCGAAACACCTCCTGCTCGCCTACTGCTTCGAGACCCTCGGCCTGCGGGCGGTGGAGTCGTTTGTCTCGACGGACAACCCGCGCTCGGCGGCGGCCCTGCGCAAGCAGGGCTACCAGGAGAGCGGCGTCCTGCCGTGGACGAGCATGCAGAACGGCCGCTTCTCCGGCAATGTCGTCTTCCATTTGACGGCGGAGGCATGGCGATCCCTGCCGCGATCCACCCCTCACGAGAGCGAGGAGGCAACCCCATGAGCGAATCCCTCACCAACGACACCCCCTCGCCACCGGCGCTCGAATCGCTCGGGCAGACCTTCCTCATCGGGGAGGAGATCTACCTCCGCCGCATCGAGAAGCGCGATGCCCGCGCCGTGATGTCGCTGCGCGATACCGTCTGGCCGCAATCGCCCGCCGTGGCGGAGACATGGATCGCCGAGGGGCTGCGCAACAAGCCGTTCGGCGTCTGGACCGTCGTGCGCAAGGCCGACGACCGCCCGGTGGGATCGATGACGCTCTACCACCGGAACATCGCGCCGATCATCACCGTTCACATCGATCCGCTCCACGCGGCGGCCGGGCGCTGGACGGCGGAGGTCTACCGCCTGGCGGTGCCCTGGCTGCGCGACGAGATTCACGTCGTCTCGCTCCAGCTGCCGATCGCGGCGAACCAGGTGGAGGCGATCGCGGCCCTGGAGGCGATGGGCTGCATTCGCGGCGCCCGGTTCCGGGAGATGCTGCGCGTGGACGGCCACTGGGTCGCCCTCCTGCGCTACGTCGCGCTGCACCCGCGCTGGCAGGCACGCCTCGGGAATCCGGCGGAGACGCCGATCGCGCGGTCTGGCAGCGGCCTGCCCCAGCCGGTGCCATCGGTGGGGACGGTCACGGGAACCCCTCCCAGGGGCGCGATGGCAATCGGGCAGCGGGTCTACCTGAAGGCGTTCGACAAGGAGGATGCGGAGGCGCTGAGCCGGTTCAACCGCGTCGAGACGGAGACCTTCTTCGGGCACAGCCGCATCCTCACCACCGATGGCAACAAGGTGCGCAGCCGGCTGGAGGAACCGTCGTTCAAGCTCCGGGGTTACGTCCCCTTCGCGATTCGCCGCCGCTCCGACGACCGCACCATCGGCGACTGCGGGCTGGAGGACATCGATTTCGTCCACCAGTCCGCCGAGAGTTACAGCTGGTTCTTCGATCCTGCCGCGCGCGGCCAGGGCCTGGGGTTCGAGGC
>JBQCJS010000428.1:0-3235 GCA_051952485.1 Thermomicrobiales bacterium
CAGCGACGGACGATGAGGGCGGGGAGCGGGCAGCCTGGCCGCCGGGCGTGCTGACGCCAGCCGACGAGGCGCGGTTCGGGCAATACGCGGCAGCCCTGGCGTTCTACCGGGGATCGCAGTGGGCGACACCCGCCCGGCGCGGGACGAAGCAGGGGCAGGCGCATCAGCTGGTGTTCAACTACGCGCGCACCGTGTTGCGGAAGACGACGAGCTACGTCTTTCCGGCTCCGGTGGCGTTCTCGGTGATGCCGGGCGCCGGGGCGGACGAGGCGACAGCGAACCGGGCCGAGCAGGTCCTGGCGGCGGCGATCCGCGACCTGGACCTGGCGCGGCTGGATCTCGCCCTGGGCCTGGATGCCTCGGTGCTGGGCGATGCCGCGGTGAAGGTGACGTGGGATGCGGCGCGGGGGAGGCCGCGCGTGGTGGCGGTGAACCCGGCCACCCTGGCCGTGCGCACCGTGGCGGACGATCCGCGGGAGCTGCGGGCGGTGACGCATGCCTACGCGCTGGTGGGCGCCGACCTGGCCGGCCTGCTGCCGGGGGATGCGCTGGCCGGGCTCGACCTCGATCCGGAACGCGGCTATCCGGTGGTGGAGTGGTGGACGGAGGACCGCTGGCGGATGACGGTGGCCGGGCAGGTGGTCCACGACGGGGAGAACCCGTACGGCTGGATTCCCTATGCGATCGCGACGAACGATCCCCGTCCGTTCGGGTTCTGGGGGCAATCGGACCTGCTGGACCTGGTCGATGTCTGCATGGAGCTGAACCAGCGGATGACCGTGCTGGCGCGGGTGCTGGAGCTTTCCGGGGCGCCGATCGCGGTATTGGAGAACGTCGATGGCTCGGAGGGAATCGCGGTGGGGCCGGGCGCGAAGTGGGAGTTGCCCGAGGGCGCGCGGGCCTACCTGCTGGACCTGCTCCAGGGCGGAGGCACGCACCTGCACATCGCCTACATCGACCTGCTCTACCGGACCTTGCACGACCTGAGCGAGACGCCGCGCACGGCATTCGGCGATTCCGGGCGCGATCTCTCGGGGGCGGCGCTGGAGGTGGAGATCCAGCCGCTGGTGCAGAAGGTGGGGCGGAAGCGGCGGATGTGGGATGCCTTCTTCCTCCGCCGGAACGCCCTGCTGCTGGACCTGCTGGAGCGGTTCGGCGGCGAGGCACTGGGCGGGTTGCGGCAGACATCCACGATCTGGCCGCCGGTGCTGCCGAGCGACACGGACAGCGCGGTGCGGAATGCGGTGTCGCTGGTGGGGCATGGCATCCGCAGCCGCCGGAGCGCGATCGCGGGGTTGGGCGGCGCAGGCAGCGAGGACCCCGAGGCGGAGCTGGCGCGGATCGTCGAGGAGACGCGGCAGTTCGCGGAGAGGGCTGGCGGTGCGGGCACCGGAATCGAGCGAAGCGCGACGGATCAGACGAACTGACCCGAGACGCCGTTGCATCCCGGATGCCTCCGCCGTGCATGGGCCGCTCCGCTCGGGATGACAATCGTTGGGGTGTGAGGAGCAGGCAGGAAGGGAGGGTGCGGTGAGCGGAATGACGACGACACGCGCCATGCTGCGCACGATGGTGCGGCGACGGCTGGCCGATACCAGCGCCGATCCGCTCTGGGAGGATGCGTTCCTCGACGATGCGATCGCGGAGGCGGTGCGCCGTTACGGCGACCGCGTCCCGCGTGAGGCCTCGGCCAGTGCGACGGTTGTGGCCGGGTCGCGGTCGGTGGCGATCCCGGCAGGGGTGACGTCCTCCCGGATCGAGCGGGTCTTCGATGACACGGGCGAGCTCTGGCCCCGATGGAGCGGATCGCTCGCCGTGGTGGCGCCAGCGCCTTCTGGGCCAGCGCGTGGCGCGCGGCTGTGGCGGCTCTGGGGGAACGACCTGATCCTCGGGGCGCCGGTGCCGCGCTCGGCGGTCTGGCGGCTGGAGTTCCTCGCGGACCGGGCCCTTCCCACGGACGATGCGACGGTGCTGGACGCCGAGAGCGGGGACGAGGACATCCTGATCGCGCTGGCGATGCAGGTCGCCCTGGCCCGGCGGGCGATCGCCGATGGCACGCGCCATCTGGGAGCGGGGCAGGGTGTTCACCCGCTGATGGGCGCGGCGCGGATGGCGCAGGCCGATGCCGAGAAGCTCTTCTGGCTGCGGCGACGACGGGTGAGGGGCTCCACGCTCGTCTCCCAGGAGACCGGGACATGATCGGGTTCGAGACGGGTGGCGGTGGTGGCATCGGATGGACGCCGCCGACATCCGGCGACATCGAACGCATCCGGCAGGCGTGGGACACGACGGTCGATACCGTGCGCGACCGGGTGACGGACGTGCTGGAGGCGGTTCCGGTCTTCGACCTCGTCGCGCGGGTGGTGGAGGTGGCGGCCTGGGTGCTGGAGACGGTGGAGATCGTCTACCCGGTGCCGATCGAGGGCTGGCGAACGGCCGCCGATGAGCGGGTCTGCCCGGAATGCGGGCCGCTCGACGGGGCGACCTGGGAGGAGGGCGCGGGCGGCCCCCAGCCGCCATTGCACGGGAACTGCCGGTGCTGGCGCGGCGTGGTGCGAACCGAGTGGCGGGTGCGTTTCGTGGAGGAGTGGCGGCTGCGGTGGATGGTCCGCACGGTATGGGACTGGGTGCAGACCGGCTGGGCATAGGCGAGGAAAGAGACGAGAGGAAAGAGACGAGAGGCCGAACGCAAACACGTCGCGTGCTTGGACGCCTCCCTCTTTCCTCTTTTCTCTCCGCTCTTTTCTCTCGCTGGAGGCGAGGCGATGGCGCAGAAGACGGACATCGTGCTGGACGGCGCGGGCTACATGCTGGTCGCCGATGGCGGGGCGGCATCGGCCTACGTCCGGGCGCAGGACGGGATGGCGGACGGGCGGACGGGGCGCATCCAGGTGCGCGACTTCTTCGGTGGGCAGCGGCGGGCGTTCCAGCTGGAGCGGGATCGGGGCGGCGATGGCCGCGCGGTGGGGCCGGCCCTGGGCGGGCAGGGCGTGACGCCGTGGCCTGCGATGGGCACGGCGACGCTCTCCACGGCGGGCGGGGCGCCGCTGCCCGCTGTCGATGTGCCGATCCCGGCGGTGACGATCGGCGGCCATGTCTTCGTCGCGCGGGGGCGGTATCTCTACCGCACGGTCGCGCTGACGGCGACGAGCTGGGGCGCGGAGACGCAGGTCTGGGATGCGGGCGCGGGCAAGACGATCACCGGCCTGGCCAACTACAACGGCGACATCCTGAT
>JBQCJS010000429.1:0-4169 GCA_051952485.1 Thermomicrobiales bacterium
CCCGGCGCCGGACCGGCAATTGACGCCGTCGCCGCCGGTGCCGGTGATGCGCCCGGTGCCCGGGTTCGCGGTCGGCGCGATGGTCGGGGTCAGTGTGCGGGTCGGTGTCGCCGTGGGCGGGGCCGAGGTCGCCGTCCGCGTCGCGGTGGCGGTGGCGGTGGCCGTCGCTGTCGGGGGAACCGAGGTCGCGGTGCGGGTGGCAGTGGCCGTGGCCGTGGCTGTCGCGGTACTCGTGGTGGTCGCGGTCGATGTCGCGGCGAGGGTGCCAGTCGGGGACGCCGTGGCGGTCGCCGTGCGCGTTGGTGTCGTGGTTGCAATCGCCGTCGACGTGGGGGTGGCGGTCGCCGTCGGCGTGCGGGTGGCGGTCGCGGTGGCCGTGGCCGTGGTAGTAGCGGTGGCCGTCGCGGTAGGAGTCGTCGTCACAGTTCCCGTTGCCGTCGCGACGACCGAGGGCGTCGGCGTGACGACCGTGCTGCTCAGGTAGAGCACCGGACCGGCGCTCTTCGATCCCGAATACCCGGCCGCCGATGACTGGGACATCGTCGCGGAGGAGAGCAACCACCCCAGGGGATCGCTTCCGCCGCCGTGCATGTAGGTCGCGACAACACCGGTCACCAGCGGCGACGCCATGCTGGTGCCGGAGAGATAGGCATATCCGCCGCCGATGTAGGTCGAGATGATGCAGGCGCCCGGCGCGGCCAGTTCGGCCAGTCCCCCGTAGTTGCTGAACCCGGAGATGGTGTCGTCCGGCCCGTCATTGGTGCCCGGGCAGTACGACGGCTTGCTCGCGCCGCCGCCGGGCATCCCGTTGTAATCGGTGAGCGAGGCGACCGAGATCACTTCCGGATACGCCGCCGGGATGACGCCGCCAGTCGTATTCGCGTTGCCGGCCGCCACCACGATGGGCCCCCCGGCGTTCACGACCGCGCAGACGGCGCCGTGGAGCGGGTCGGTCGCGTCGCTGCAGGAGGTGGCGCCGGACCCGGTGGTCGTCAGGCTCATGTTCGCGGCATCGAACATCCCCGCGTTTGCCGCCACCCAGTTGAGCCCGCAGAGCACGGTGCTCAGGGTACCGGTGGGATTGGAGCCAGCCGCCCCATCCAGCACCTTCACGGCCCAGAGGCTCGCTCCCGGCGCCGAGCCGATCGAGCTGCCGCCGCTCGCCCCCGCGATCCCGGCGACATGGGTGCCGTGACCCGCGTTGTCGCCCCAGGCGCCGGTGTCCCCGCCCATGCAGTTGTAGCCACCGGCGATGTTCAGCGCGCTGTGCGAGGCGATGCCGGAGTCGATGATCGCGATGCTGGCGCCGGAGGTTCCGCCCGAGACGACATCCTGCAACCCGGCCCGCGCGATCGCCGGCGGATAGTCGGCGTCGCCGTAGACCGTGACATCCGGCACGATCGCGGCGACCTGCGGACTCTGGCTGAGTTCGTAGATCTGCTCGCTGTCGAGATCGGCGGCGAACCCGGTGAAGATGGTGTCGTAGACCTGCGTGGGTTCGACATCGAGCTGGTCCGTGACACTCGCACCCCGGAACATGGCCTGGTCGTTCAGGACCACCACCACCGGGCCACCGCCCGGAAGGTCCGTGCCGTCGTCCTGCGCGGAGACCGCAGCCGCCGGCACGCCCGCGATCGCGGCGACCAGTGAGACCACCAGCGCCAGCGCGACCGTGAACCCGCCGCAGCGCTCGATCGTGCGGGCGCGTCCACGCCCCGAACCACCCTGCATCCTGCCATCCCCCAGAACGACCGGCCATCGCGGCCGATCCTGCCCGGGCCGCCACCTGCGGCCTGCGGCTCCCGCCGCTGTCAGGATACAGGAGTTCCCATCCCCCTCCATCCAGCGGAGGCACCGCTTTCGCTCGCCGGACCCGTCCGGACGCCCCGCCAGAGCCAGTGATCCACCGTTCCGGCGCATCGCCGGCCCGCCAGCAACCCCGCACGCCATTCGTGCAATCAGGCCGTGATTTGTCCGCGCGACGAGCCGCGGACTACACTCCCCCTGCACAGTGCAACCCAGCTCCTCGTTTCGCGCCGGCCAGCGCGATGCGTCGTCGGCCTTCGCCTCGCACGGCGGAGCCATCAGCAGTCCTGTAGCAGGAGGGTCCCATGAACGATCGACACGACCGCGACGAGCGGTCCGGACAGGCTTCGCGACGCTCGTTCGTCTCCGGCGCGATCGCGCTCGGATTGTCCGCCGCCACCGCCGAGGCGCTGGCCAGCCGGGTCATGGCGCAGACCCCGGCCGCCTCCCCGGCCAGCGGGGAGCTGGACGTCCTCGCCCTGGCTGGCGACACGGTGAACGGGACATTCCCCCTCGTCGAGGAGACCGCGACCCTGCGGGTGATGATTCCTTCCAGCGTCGATGTCGCCAGTTTCGAGGACAACGACTTCACCCGCTGGTACGAGGAGAAGACGAACGTCCACATCGAGTGGGACGTGGTGCCCGGTGACGAAGAGGCCACGGCGCTGAACGTCCGCCTCGCCTCCGGCGACTACGCCGAGATCCTGATGGGGTTCGACCAGGAGACCTCCACACTCCAGCTCTACGGCGCGGACGGCACCTACCAGGCGCTCAACACCTACATCGACCAGCATGCCGTCGAGTTCAAGCGCGTCCTGGAGCAATACCCGCTCACCAGCCGGGTCATCACCTCCCCCGATGGCAACATCTACGCCCTGCCCTATGTGAACGACTGCTTCCACTGCGCCCAGGATCGCAAGCTCTGGATCTACAAGCCCTGGCTGGATGAGCTGGGCCTGGCGATGCCGGAGACGACGGAGGACTACGCGAACGCCCTCCGCGCGTTCAAGGAGCGCGACCCGAACTGCTTCCCGCTCTCCACCTGCGCATCCGGCGGCTGGAACAGCGAACTCGACCTGAACCTCATGAACGCCTTCGTCTTCAATCCCGGCACGCCCTGGCTCACGCTGGTGGATGGGAAGGTCACGGCCACCTATACGACCGATGGCTGGAAGCAGGGCACGGCCTGGCTCGCCAGCCTCTACGCCGAGGGCCTGATCGATCCGGAGAGCTTCACGCAGGACGCCCAGGGTCTCCAGGCGAAGGCCAACCGCGAGGAAGGCACCCTCGTCGGGTCGGCGCCGGGCGGCTCGTGGGGTGTCTTCGTGCAATGGGTGCCCGGCGATGCCTCCCAGCGGTGGGCGGAGTACGCGCTGATGCCGCCGCTCAAGGGACCGGATGGCGTCCAGATCGCCCCCTTCGATCCCTACCTGCCCTATGATCCCGGCGCGTTCATCGTGACCGACGCCTGCGACAACCCGGAACTTGCCGTCCGCTGGGCCGACGGACTCTACGACCTGGAGGCCACGATGCGCGCCGTCAGCGGCGTCCCCGATGTCGGCTGGCGCTGGGCGAAGCAGGGGGAGCTGGGCCGCGATGGCGAGCAGGGCATCTGGGTCGGCATTCCGCGCCCGGCATCGACCACGCCCGGCTCCGACACCTGGGGACAACGCGGGCCGTCGTACCGGTCCGGCCGCGTCCGCAACGGCGAGGTCCTCGCCACCGAGGAGCTTCGCGAGTACGACCTGGACAACCTCACCTCCACCATCCTGCGCCCCTTCAAGCAGCCGGACGACTGGGTGATCCCACCGCTCTATCTCTCCACGGAGGATGCGCAGACCATCGCCGAGGTTGAGACGACCATCCTCCCCTTCGTGACCCAGACCTTCGCCCAGGCCGTGACCGGCCAGGCCGATATCGAATCGGTCTGGGATTCGTACACGTCGCAGCTGGACGCCATGGGTCTCGCGCGCTACCTGGAGATCATGCAGAACGCCGTGGACCAGCAGCACGACGCCACGTCTACGGCGACCCCTGCGGGGTGACGCCGGCAGCGTGAGGCCGGACGGAAGCCAGGACCCGTCCGGCCTCGCGTTCCGTTCGGCCCACGAGGCCGAGGCTCGGGCGGGCGATGAACGCGACGGTCGGGGTCCGGGTTGCCACCCACTGGCGCGATCCGGGGTCCACCCATCGCGCATCCCGCGATGCCCCTGCCTCACGGTTCCGCCGGAGGCCCCGTCCCGCGTGCCGGCCTGGACCCCGGGCGGGAGCCGGATTTTGCACGCCGGATGCGTTCCGAGTATGATGCGATCCACAACACCGCGACTGTATACAGTAGACAATGCCATGAGCGGGGCCGCTCG
>JBQCJS010000430.1:0-9676 GCA_051952485.1 Thermomicrobiales bacterium
GGGCACAACACGGTCCTCGTCTTCACCCGTCCCACCTGATCGAGCGCAGCCGAGTCCGAGATGCGGCGGCTGGCAACGCGACAGCCCCGGTTCCCGTCCAGTGACGGGGACCGGGGCTGACTGCCGGGATCAGTGGATATCGATCGGGCGCTGATTCTCCCCAGCGTCGGGCCGCTGCGCCGACCTGAAGCCGAAGACCGCGATCGCGAGGACGATCAGCGCGAGGCCGGCCGCGGTCAGGAACCCGCGCTGCATCCCATGCACCATCGCGTGCAACGGGTCGCTGCCGGAGATGGTGGCGTTCCGGCTGACCGTCGTGAAGACCGTCACCAGGATCGCCAGGCCGATCGCGCCGCCGATCTGCTGCGCGGTCTGCATCAGCCCGCTGGCCGGTCCGGAATCGCGGGGCGAGATCCGTCCCATCACCGTCAGGCTCAGCGAGACGAAGTTCGAGACCGCGCCGGAGGCCGTGATGACCATCGCCAGGATCACCAGCGGGAAGTAGGCCGTGTCCTGGTCGAGGCGGGAGAAGAGCGTGAGCCCTGCCGCGATCGCCACCGCGCCATACATCACCACGAAGCGGGCGCCAAACCGCTGGACGGCACGCGGCACGATGCGCGATCCGATCACGATGGTGGCGGAGAAGGGCAGGAAGGCGAAGCCCGACTCGATCGCGCTCATCCCCAGCACGATCTGGAGGTACTGGGTGAGGAAGAAGAAGACCCCGAACAACGCGGAGGGCACCACCAGCATCGCCAGGAAGGCGAGCGCCCGGTTCCGCTCGTCGAAGAGGCGGAACGGCAGGATCGGGTCGTTCACCCGGCGCTCGATGACGACGAATGCTGCCAGCAGGATGACCGCCGCCGCGAACGACCCGAGCGTGAGGGGATCGGTCCAGCCGTCCTCGGCCGCCCGGATGAAGCCGTAGACGAGCGCCGAGACGCCGATGGTGGACGTGATCGCCCCGCCAATGTCCAGCCGGCCCGGCATCCGTGGCGCTTCCTTCACCACGCGCGGGGCGAGGAAGGCGACGGCGATCCCGATCGGCACATTGACGAAGAAGACCCAGTGCCACGAGAGCCACGAGGTGAGGATGCCACCGAGGATGAGGCCGATCGAGGCCCCGACGCCGGAGACGCTCGCGAAGAGGCTGAGCGCGCGGTCCCGGGCGGACCCGGCCTCGAAGTTCGTGACGATCAGGGAGAGCGTGCTTGGCGCGGCGACGGCGGCGCCGACCCCCTGCAACACGCGGGCGAGGATCAGCATCTCCGGGGTCTCGGCGATCCCGCCCAGCGCCGATGCGACCGTGAAGATGAGCACCCCGGCCACGAGGGCGCGCCGGCGACCGAAGATGTCGCCCGCCCGGCTGCCGAGCAGGAGCAGCCCGCCGAAGGCGAGGGCATAGGCATTGACGACCCACGAGAGCCCCGCGGCGGAGAAGCCGAGGCTTTCGCGGATGTGGGCAAGGGCGATGTTCACGATCGTGCCATCGAGCACGACCATCAGTTGCCAGGCGAGCAGCACGCCGAGGCCAAGGGCCAGCTTCCAGCTTGTGGCGGCGGGGATGGCGGCGGTGCGGGACGATGCGGTTGCCGTGTTCGATTCGGGGGCGGGGGCGTGGACGCGCCCGGCCCCGATCGCCGGCGAGGCCAGCTCCTCGGCGGGAATCACTCCAGGTTCTGCGCTCATGGGGACCTTTCGTTACGGAGCGGCAGGAGAGGCAGACATAACCCACAATGCGTGCCGCTGTGCTAGAATGGATGAACCGGAGACAACCTCCGCTTACCGAAGATCACTATACGGAGGCAGCCTCCGTTTGTAAAGAGGGTCCTGCCCGGGTGGGCAGGGTCGACGCAGACCCGCCTTCAGGATCAGATTTGCCATGATGGAGTCCATCACCCAGATCAGGAGCACGGACCGGCCGATGCGCGCCGATGCGCGCCGCAACTACGACCGGCTGGTCGAGGTCGCCCACGAGGTCTTCACAGAACAGGGCGTCGGCGCCTCGCTGGAGGAGATCGCCCGCCGGGCCGGGGTAGGTGCTGGCACGCTCTATCGCCACTTCCCGTCGCGCGAGGCGTTGCTCATCACGGTGATGGAGAGCGCGTTCTCCGCCCAGCACGCCTATGCGCTCGAGTTGTTGGCGCGGGATGATCCGGCGGAAGCGCTGGAGGACTACATCCGCTTCTGGATTCGCAACACGGCGGTCTACAAGGGACTGTCCGTGGAAGTGATGAAGGCGGCGATGGAGGGCGTCGAAACGCCGCTCGCCCTGACCTGCTTCCAGACCCGCACCGACGCCGAGGAGATCCTGAGCCGGGCCCAGGCGTCGGGCCAGATTCGTCCCGATGTCACGCAGAAGGATGTCTGGCGTCTGCTGCACGGCGTGGTGGTGGCGGTGAAGGACACTGAGATCGACCAGGCTACGGCGCGGACGATGGTGGATGTCATCCTGAAGGGGCTTCGCGCCGACACCTAGCGAACACCCCGGCAGCGCGGAAGGCAGAGAAGCCCCTTCCCGACGTCGTTCGCCCCGGACCGGTTTGCCCGGCGGCCTCCGCGTCAGCGAACCGCGAGTGCCTCCGCGCTGTACCGGGCAATCCTCGCGTTGCGCGCCACGGTGAATTCCATCGAACGCCGTCGAAACTCCCGGTAGGTATCGACATCCCCTGGCACAGCAGGGGTCCTGAAGTCGTCGAACGGCATGAAGAACCGGACCGTCTCATAGTCGTCGGACACCATGTCCTGCAGCAGGAAGAAGTCGACGTACCCGCGGAAGCTCTCGAACAGGGCGAAGAACTCGCTGTAGCGCCGCAACGGCTCGGCCAACGGGCTGGTTCCACCCAGGTAGTGCCTGCGGATGCATTCGAGCGTGAGGTCCATCCGATCAGAGATCTTCCGGGTGAAGCCTCGCGCACCGTTGATGGTCTGCCTTCCATCCACCCGATTTCCCGGAAAGACCATCATCCCGCCGATCGTGTACCCGATCGTGCGGAACGCCTCGTTCTCCTCTTCGGGGAACTGCTCGACGATGTGCCGGAGGGACAGCCACCTCGTGAAGGTGGCCATGACCGAATCGCTCGCGAGGGAGAACTCGCCGAGACTCGAACGGTGATGGAGATAGATGCCCGGCGTTGTCGTGTCGAGCGCGAACATCGCACCACTCGGCAGCGGCTTGCTCCAGAGCAGCTGGTGATATCGGCGAAGCGTCGGACTGGAGGAGTCCGGGTCTCTCCCGTTCGCATCGGTGCGAACGTCGTATGACACGTCGATCCCGTCCATGCCACGTTCCTCCACTCGGCGCCCTGGCGCCACAAGACGGCGGGTCGCACAGACGACACCCGGGTCGATCTCGACCCGGGTGTCGCTGACTGTGCGTATCGGGCAGCCTAGTCCAGGTAGCCGCGGAGCTGCATGCTGGACGACGGGTGCCGGAGCTTGCGCAGCGCCTTCGCCTCGATCTGGCGGATGCGCTCCCGGGTGATCCCGAAATCGCGCCCGACTTCCTCCAGCGTGCGGAAGCGGCCATCGTCCAGGCCGTAGCGGAGGACGATGATCCGGCGCTCGCGCTCGGTAAGCTTGTCCAGCGCATCGCCGATCTGGGAACGCAGCAGGCCCTGGGAGGCCACCTCGATCGGCGCCGGCATCGTGTCGTCCTCGATGAAGTCCCCGAGGAAGGCATCGCCCTCGCTGCCCACCGGCGCCTCAAGCGACACCGGGTGGCGGGCGACATCGATCACCTGCCGCACCTTGTCGTCGGAGATGTCCATCGCGCGGGCGATCTCCTCCTGGGTCGGCTCGCGCTCCAGGATCTGCTGGAGGCGATGCGATGTCTTCTTGACGCGGTTGATCGTCTCGCCGACGTGGACCGGGAGGCGGATCGTCCGGCTCTGGTCGGAGATCGCCCGGGTGATCGCCTGGCGAATCCACCACGTCGCGTAGGTGCTGAACTTGAATCCCCGGTGATAGTCGAACTTGTCGGTCGCCTTCATCAGGCCGATGTTGCCCTCCTGGATCAGGTCCAGCAGGGAGAGGCCGCGCCCGATGTACTTCTTCGCCACCGAGACGACGAGGCGGAGGTTCGCCTGGATCAGGTGGGCGCGGGCGGCGTCGCCATCGGCCTTGTCGGCTTCGAGGTCGGCCCGGATGTCGAGCGGCAGCGTGCGGTCCAGCAGGCGCTGCTCGGCCATGCGCCCCCGCTCCATGCGGGTAGAGAGCCAGACTTCCTCATCCATGGTCAGGAGGCTCGTCTCGCCGATCTCCTGGAGGTAGAGGCGGACGGAATCGCCGACGCCCACGCTGGCGAAGGCATCCTCGGCCTCGCTGCGGGCGGTTGCCGTCTCCGGGCGCTCGCGACGGCCGAGGGAGCGGCTGCTGCGCTTCGGCTCGCGGGCCGGAAGCTCGGGAGCGGCCGGCGCGGCCGGCTGCTGGTCGTAGACTTCGATTCCCTCGGCCACCAGCGCCGAGTAGAACTCGTCGAGCGATTCGAGGTGTTCTTCCGCATCCGGGAACGCCGCGATGATCTCATCCGCGAGGATGTATCCCTGATCCTTTGCCTTCGAAAGCAAGCTCGAATCCATTGGAGCGTATCCACCTCTCGGGCGAGCGCAAGACCGGCCACCCGCGAAGGTGGGTCGTGGTCTTGCAGCGAATGGAATTCCCGTATCCGTTGGCTTGGTGCAGGCGTGGCGTGGTGGCAGCGCTGCGACATCACGGCGTGAAATGGATTTCCGACACCGTCAGCAAACGCGCGAACGAAAGCCCCACGCGAATCGCGTCGGGCGGTTCCGGTCACACATTAGCTGGGGATGTGCGGATGACAGCTCATGGGCCTCCTCATTCCATGGAGCGTTTATCAATTGTGATCCAAGTCTAGTTGAGGGGGAAAGCGGATTCAAGCGATTGCATACAAAAAACTGAACAAACGACCCGCACCGCCCGACGCCATGTCCGTACACGCCGGGTTCCACCGGTTGTTTGGCGGAGGTTCCGACGCTTCCCGCCGTTTGCCGGGCATCCTTTACGTAAGGAAGGGAATCGCTCCGGGTGCTATACTTTTCCGGCCTGTTTTCGGCTCATGCACGCCAGCAATCAGCCTCTTTCCAGCATCGGCAATCGGGAGCGTCATTCACTATGTCAGGTCATTCCAAATGGTCCACGATCAAGCGGCAGAAGGGCGCCACTGATGCCAAGCGCGGCCAGCTCTTCACCAAGCTCGCCCGCGAGATCACCGTCGCCGCCCGCAAGGGTGTGCCCGATCCGGACGCCAACGCCGCCCTGCGCATCGCCATCCAGAAGGCTCGCAAGGAGAACATGCCGAAGGACAACATCGACCGCGCGATCGCCCGCGCGGCCGGTGCCGACGGCGGCGCCCAGTACGAGGAGATCTTCTACGAGGGATACGGTCCCGGCGGCACGGCAATCATGATCTCCACCATGACCGACAACCGGAACCGCACGGTGGGAGAACTCCGCGCCGTGCTCGTCCGCGCGGGCGGCACCCTCGGTGAGAACGGCAGCGTCTCCTGGATGTTCGACCAGACCGGCCAGATCGTCCTGCCCGTGAACGACACCGATCCGGAGGAGCTCGCGCTCGTCGCGATCGATGCCGGCGCCAGCGATGTCCAGTTCGATGACGAATCCATCGAGGTCTACACGGAGCCGGCCGATCTCCACAAGGTCGCGGAGCAGCTCACCACCGCCGGGTACGAACCGGAATCGGTCGAGCTGATCATGAAGGCGAAGGACCTCATGGCTCCCGAGCAGGATGTCGCCGTGAAGGCGCTGCGCCTGCTGGAGAAGCTGGAGGACCTGGACGACGTCCAGACCGTCTACTCCAACATCGACATCTCCGACGACGTCCTCGCGGCCGTCTCCTGATCCGGAAGCCGGGGCCACCGCGATGCCGTCCTCGCAACCCATCACGCTCGGCATCGATCCCGGCACGGCGATTCTCGGCTTCGGCGTGATCGCCGGCGACCGGCAGCCCGAACTGGTCGATGTCGGCGTCCTGGAGACCTCCAACGACCTGCCCATGCCCGAACGGCTCCTGCGCCTCCATGCGGGGCTGCAGGAGCTGTTCGCCCGGTTCCAGCCGGACGCCCTCGCGATCGAACAGCTCTTCTTCGCCCGCAACGTCACCACGGCGATCGCCGTCGGCCAGGCTCGGGGCGTGGCGCTGCTGGCCGCCGCGCAGGCTGGCGTTCCCGTCTCCGAGTACAGCCCGTCCGAGGTGAAGCACGCCGTGGTGGGATACGGGAAAGCCGACAAGCAGCAGATCCAGGAGATGGTGCGGCTGCTCCTCAACCTCCGGGCCGCGCCGCAACCCGACGACGCCGCCGATGCGCTGGCCGTCGCACTCTGCCACGTCCAGACGATCCCCTTCGCCTCGCGCGTCGCAGGAAGACGGGGCTGACATGGCAACCTCCATCCGGCTCGACCAGGCGATGGTCGAACGCGGCCTCGCGGAGACGCGATCCCGCGCCAAATCGGTCATCATGGCCGGTGATGTGCTCGTCAACGGCGAGAAGGAGACCCGCGCCGGTCGCACCGTCGCCGCGGCGGATGCGGTCGCGTTCCGGGAGAAACCCCGCTTCGTCAGCCGGGGCGGCGAGAAACTGGATCACGCGCTGGAGGCATTCGGCATCGACGTCACCGGCCTCGTCGCGGCCGATCTCGGGGCAAGCACCGGCGGCTTCACCGATTGCCTGCTCCAGCGCGGCGCGGCGCGGGTCTACGCGGTCGATGTCGGCTACGGCCAGATCGACGAGAAGTTGCGTACCGATGTCCGCGTGATCGTGATGGAGCGGGAGAACGCCCGCTATCTCGAATCGCTGCCGGAGCCGATCGCCATCACCTCGATCGATGTCTCGTTCATCTCCCTGAAGCTGATGTTCCCGGTGGTGGCCAGGCTCTCCGAGCCGGGAGCGCGTTGCGTGCCGCTCATCAAGCCGCAGTTCGAGGCCGGACGGGCCGACATTGGCAAGGGCGGCGTCGTGCGCGATCCCGCCGTCCATCGCCGCGTGCTGGAAACGACGCTCGCCGCCGCGCTGGAGCATGGCCTGACGCCGCATGGGCTCGTCGCGTCGCCGTTGCGCGGCCCCGCCGGGAACGTGGAGTTCCTGGCCCACCTCGTCCACGAACCGGCTCCTCCGGCCGGTATCGACCTCGCCCCGATGATCGAGGCCGCCCTGGATGAAGCGCGTCGTGTGGCGAGCGGAGAGGACGCGTGAGCAACGTGACGCCGAATGGACCCACCCCCGACCCCTTCGCCGATCTCGCCGCCGCGCTGAACGCCATGTCCGATGCCGAGCCGGATGCCCGCCTGCGGCTAGACCCCGATCGCGCCGCGCGAACGGGCATCCCCGAATTCGTCCTCGCCGAGCGCAAGTCGGCGGAGGATGTGATCGCCTCGCTCTCCCGCCTTGCCGAACGCCGGGGACGCGCCCTCGCCAGCCGCGTGCGACCGGACCAGTTCGCGCCACTCGTGGACGCCATCGCCGCGCCATTCACCCTCGAACTGCACACGGAGGCGCGAATCGCCATCGTCGTTCACGACAACACGCCGCGCCCGTCCTCCGGGGGACGCATCGCCGTGGTCGCTGCCGGCACGTCCGACCGCCCGGTCGCGACCGAAGCCGCGATCGTCGCGGAGGAGATGGGCTGCGTGGTCCATCGCATCCACGATGTCGGCGTCGCCGGCCTGCATCGGCTCGTCGCGCCGCTCCGGGCGGTGATCGCCGAGGGGGTCGATGCCATCGTCGTGGCCGCCGGCATGGACGGCGCGCTGCCGTCCGTGATCGCCGGGCTGGTGCCGGTGCCGGTGATCGGCCTCCCGGTGAGCGTGGGCTACGGCTACGGCGGCGATGGCACGGGGGCGCTGATGTCGATGCTCCAGGCCTGCGCGCCGGGCATTGCCGTGGTGAACATCGACAACGGGGTAGGGGCCGGCTCGATGGCGGCCCTCATTGCCAACCGCGCCGCCGCCAATCGCCGCGACTGACCCGCACGACCGGATCGCCTCTCACGGCGTCTGACTCTCCTGGATTCGGCGCAGGTAGCGGTCTGGCGTCACCCCGACGATCCCCCGGAAGGCGCGGATCAGGTGTGCCTGGTCCGCGAACCCCAACTCGGTCGCCACGCCGGCCCAATCGATCGGGCCACCCTCGTTGCAGTCGGCCACCAGCGACATGATCCGGCTGCGCTGGATCACCCATTTCGGCGTCGCCCCGACGTGGTCACTGAATCGCCGTTGCAGGGACCGTTCGCTGATCCCCGCGATGTCCGCGAGTTGCCGCACCTGCGTGATCTCGCGATCCGATTCCACGCGCTGCACGAGGTCGTGACACCAGACGGCATCCGGATCGACCTCCGGTTGCTGGGCGAGGAGCAGTGCCTCCACCCACGAGACGAGGTCCGCATCCGTAGGGTCCACGAAGGCAGGATGAGCGAACGGCGCGCGGAAGAGCGTCGCGGCCGGAACCACACGGTCCTGCAAGGACTTCACCGGGCACTCCACGAAGGGGCTGAAGAGGGCAGGGCGGAACGCCACGCCGAGGACGGCCCCGCTGCCGGAGATCGTCCGGCGAAACTGCCTCCGGTCGATCCCGTAGACGAGGACCTGGTCGCCCTCGATGGTGAGATGGATGCGCGGTTGCGGAATGGTCTGGGACACGCGCGGCTCATCGAGATCCCAGCGCACGACCCAGGAGTACTCCACGAAGGGTGCGAGGGCGGCAGACGGGGCGTACGCCTGGATCGTGCGGTGCGCATTGGACGCCTGCGGGTAGACCACCGTGCCACGCCGGGGCGTGACCGGCGTCAATCCGGTGTCGGGTTTCTTCAAGACGCTTCCTGCCATCCCTGCCACCATGAACGACGGGCGACCACACCCACGGAGTTCGAACCGGCCACCACGCCGGATAGACAGGAGCACGACCATGACCACGGCAACCTGGGCCGATATCGCCATCGACTGCCCCGACGCGGAGCAATTGGCACGGTTCTACCACGGGCTGACCGGCCTGCCGCTGCACGATTGGGGCGGTGGATTCTTCTCGATCGGCGCCGAAGACTCCATCGCCCTCATCTTCCAGCAGGTCGAGTCCTACCAGGCGCCGACGTGGCCCACCCAGGAGCGCGGCCAGCAGATGCACCTCGATTTCCAGGTCGACGACCTCACCGAGGCGGTTGCCGCCGCCGAACGCCTCGGCGCGACCCAGGCGCCGGAGCAGCCGGGCGAGACGTGGCGGGTGATGCTCGACCCCGCCGGGCATCCCTTCTGCCTCGCCCAGCGGTCGGGGGAATCCTGATCCGTCCGAACGATGCTCACCGGGAATGCGGACAGGACATGCCCCCATGGCGCGGCATGATGGAACCCGGTGAGGCGGCTCGTCGCCTCACCGGGTTTCGACCTCCCGAAAGGACTCATCATGGCGACCATTCGCGCGACCGGCCTTGCGGTGGACTGTCCGGACCCGAAGGCTCTCTGCACCTTCTACGCCGCCCTGCTCGATATCGAGCCCGCCGGGGACGATGCCGTCATCATCGCCCAGGGTGACGGCGGCCGGCTGGAAATGTGGTTCCAACCGGTCGAGGACTACGCCGCGCCGACGTGGCCGACCCAGGAGCGGGGCCAGCAACTTCACCTCGACTTCGAATGCGACGACCGGGAGGC
>JBQCJS010000431.1:0-9301 GCA_051952485.1 Thermomicrobiales bacterium
CATGAGTATGTGGGAAACCCCATGCGCCAAGTACCTCAAGTCGCATGCGTACAAGTAATGACGATCAAGACGATTGACATTCCCATACGCCAGGCACATACTGCAAAAATCGGAAGAACGGAATAGCGAATGCGCGCCCGATGTCCGCAGCGGATTTCCCGTAGACCGACATCGTGGCACGGATCTCTGGGACCGAGCAATCCAACCGTAATGGTTGTAGGGACGTTGGTTACAACAGACCTCGGGATCGCGCGATGTCCCATGCCGCACCGCCTCCGTTTCAGCATCCCGCAGACAGCCGCTGGATCGACCACTGGTTCAAGCAGCTGGACGCCCGGCTTGTTCGCGCCGTCGACGCCACGCCAGTTCCCGACGGTCCATTCCCTCCGTTGCCGGGTCTCATCCTCACCCCGACTGACGTCGAACGGCTCCTGAGGTCGCCCACAGACCCTGTTCCCGCCCCGACCGGCCACCTGGCTGACCCCGACCGATCACCATGGCGCGACCTCCGTGCCGCATTCTCCCTGGAACCCTTTGACCTGGACGTCCTCGCCATCGTGCTGGCGGTCGAATTCGACGTGCGCTATCAGCGCATCTTCGCCTGGCTACAGGATGACCTCACCCGCCAGCGACCAACCATCAGCCTCGTCCTCGACCTCCTCTGCACTACTCGGTCAGCCAGGTACCTGCGGCAACGCAGCCTGACCGCGAATGGCGCCTTGCGCCGGTCCGGCCTGCTCTCGCTCATCGACGATGCCACCACCCCGGAACTGGTTCAACCGCTCGTCGCCGACAGAACCCTCCTTGCCTGGCTGCTTGGCACATCCGTGTTGCAGCCACCCTCCGATTTTCCTGGCAGCTTTGCCACCAGCGCATGGGACCTGGCGGACTTGCCGCTTTCCCCATCCTTGCGGGAGGGGTTGCATGCACTCGCGGCCGGAGCCGGTGAACGTGTCATCCTCGGTGGTTCTGCCGGGTATGGTCAGCGGGAGATCGCCGCCAGTCTTGCCAGCCGGTGGGGATGTTCGCTCCTCGCCATCGATTCGGGTCTGCTCTCCGCCGAGCGATCCCTGGCCCGGCAGCAGATGGAAACCATGGCGCGCACGGCACGCCTCACCCGCAGCGCCATCTTCATCGACGGACCGTGGGATACGGAGCATGTCCCAACGCCGCTTGTCGCCGTGATCGCCGAGGTCACCGATCGCCTTCCGTTGCCCGTCCTGATCGCCTCGTCAGTACTCCCGGCTTCCGTGAGCGGCATCCGGCTGGAGGTGCCGACACCCGATGTGGCTGCCCGCGCCGCGTGGTGGAATCTCGCCTTGGAGGACGTCACCCATTGTGTCGACGCCGACACAGTGGCAGGGATGAGCCGTCGCTATCAGCTTCGCCCCTCCCATATCCTGGATGCGGTCGCGAGCGCCCATGCCCAGGCACGCTGGCATCAGCGAACGGAGATCCGGGGAGAGGACCTGATCGACGCGGCCCAGGTGCAGGCGAGCCTCCACCTCGATCGCCTCGCCCAGAAACGAACCACCACCTCCGCCTGGAACTGGGAGGATCTGGTCCTGCCCGCCGACCAGATGACCCAGCTCCGCGAAATCCACAATCACGCCCAGCTCCGCCACCTCCTCCACGACCACTGGAAGACACCCCATCTTCGTCATGCCGCTCCGGGTATCAACGTGCTCTTCAGCGGTCCTTCGGGAACGGGCAAGACGATGGCGGCCGAGGTGCTGGCCGGCGCTCTTGGGCTCGATCTCTACACGATCGATGTTCCCAACACGATCAGCAAATACGTTGGGGAGATGGAAAAGAACATCGATCGCATCTTCCGGGCTGCCTTCGAAGGGAATGTGGTGCTCTTCTTCGACGAGGCCGATGCCTGGTTCGGCAAGCGTTCGCAGGTGAGGGAAGCCAACGATCGCTATGCCAATGTCGAGGTCAGCTACCTCCTGCAACGCATCGAGTCCCACGATGGTGTGGTCATCCTCGGCACCAACCTGCGCTCCAACATGGACGACGCATTCACCCGCCGGTTGCACCACGTCGTGGAGTTCCCCTTCCCGGATGGTGCCCTCCGCGAGCGGCTCTGGCGCAAGCACCTGGCGGGAACCGGCGCCCTGGACGCCGATGTCGATCCCCGCTTCCTCGCAACCCAATTCGAGATCGCCGGCGGCAGTATCCGCGCTATCACCACCAACGCCGCCTTCCTGGCGGCGGCCGATGACGAGGCGATCACGATGCACCACCTGGTGCGCGCCACCCGGCGCGAATTCCAGAAGCTGGGGCGCGTCTGCGATGCGACGACCTTCGGCCGCGCCATCGACTATCTGGAGCCGGTCGACTCGCGGGAGGTCGCATCATGATCCAGGATGTCGATCGCACATTGGAAGCCGTGCTCAAGCTGGACCTTGGCAACCCCCTGCCATTCGATCTCAGCTTTGCGATTCCGGATGACGATTTCGCGCCGGTCTCCAACGCGCGTCCCACCCTGAATTGCTATCTCTATGACATCCGGGAGGATCGCGACTACCGTGAGCTGGGGCTTCGTACCCGGATTACCGCGACGGGCACCCTGACCAGCGAACCAGCTCCGGTCCGGGTCCAGCTTTCCTATTGCCTGACCGCGTGGAGCCCGGTGCAGGCCGCTGGTGGCGTCTCACCAGCCAGCGACGAGCATCAGTTGCTTGGCCGTGTCCTGCGTGTCCTCCTCCATTACCCCGAATGGCCGGATTCCGTGCTGCTCGGGGCGATCACCACGTGCGAGCCGTTGCCGTGGACCACGGTCATCGTGGCCGATCCGCTCAAGCGGGCGGGAGAGTTCTGGAGCGCGATCCAGGGCAAGTTGCGCCCCTCGCTCGACTACACGGTCACGATTCCGATGCCAGCGCTCGATCCGTTCGAGGGACCGATCGTCACCCGCGTCGCAGCCACGACCACCCTGCCCGGCCAACTCGCCCGCGAGATGACGCTGGTCGGCGTCATCGTGCAGGAGTCGGGGCCAAACGCTGCGCGGCTTGCCAATGCCTGGGTCCAGGTGGTCGAGACCGGCCGTGTGCTCATCACCGGCACCGATGGCACCGTGGTCACCGAGCGCCTGCCACAGGGAAATTACACCGTTATGGTGCGCGCCGTCGGGTATCAGGAGGGGACAGGCAGCATGGTCATTCCCGGTATCGCTGGCCCACTCATCATCGCCCTCGATCCGTTGTAGTGGTTGTCCGCATTCTCCAGCCTGGCAGGTCAAGGAGGAACGATGGTCACGTCCTACACCACACCCGGGGTCTATATCGAAGAACAGACTGCCGCCGGCCCGATCGTGGGCGTTGGCACGAGTACCGCCGCCTTCCTTGGCCCGGCGCTCCGTGGCCCGACCAACACCCCCGTCAAGGTCACCAACTGGACCCAGTTCCGGATGCTCTTTGGCGATTTCATGGTCGCTCCCCGCACCTACCTGGCCTATGCCGTCCAGGGGTTCTTCACCAACGGCGGCACCGTTGCCTATGTCCTGCGCGTCAGCAATGCGAAAAAGGCGTTCCTCGAGCTCGCCGACCGCGGCACTGTGCCCGGCCAGGCCATCCGCGTCACGGCTCAGAATGAAGGCGTGGGCGGCAACCAGATTCGCGTCGAAGTCCAGGACGCGCAGATCCTGCCCGCTGCCCAGAACGCGAAGGTCCACAAATCCCGTGCCCCCATCACCGGTGGCAATCTCAACCAGATCACCCTGACCAATGCGGCGGATACCGCGCAATTCGCCCCCGGCGACCTCATCCAGGTCGAAGGCCAGGCCCAGATCCTCACGGTCCAGAGCATCCGCGTGAACCAGCTGGTCGTGCAACCAAGTCTCGCCGCCGCTGCTGCCGCCGGCTTTGTCCGGAGCGCCAACCTCGTTGCGGGCCAGACCGTATTCCGCATCGACAATCCTGCCGGAATCGAAGCCGGCACCTGCCTGCGCCTGTTGCAATCGGCCGCGCCGAACCTCACGGAGGATGTCGTCGTGCGCGCGATCAACGGCAATCGCGTGACCCTCGATGGTGCGGGGCTGGCGAACGCCTACGGGATGGCCCAGGCCGACCCCGATCTCGGCGTGACCTCGTACGAATTCCGCCTGATCGTGACGCTGACCGGTTCGCCAACCGAGACCTACACGAATCTCTCGATGGACCCGCGACACAGCCGCTACTTCGGACGGGCCGTCACGTCGAACCTGGTCGTGGTTACCCAACCCAGCGTTCCCAGCGTGCAGCTTCCGCCCACCAACCGGCCAGCCGTGGTCGCGGCCACCGCCCTGACCGGTGGCGCGGACCAGAACCTGGCCACGATCGGCACGGCGGATTACACCAATGGCCTCGCGGAATTCGAGCGCGTCGACGACGTCACCATGATCTGCATCCCCGATCGCACGGACGACACCATGCACGCTGCCATCGTCGCCCATTGCGAACTGATGGGTGATCGCGTCGGCATTCTCGACACGGACAAGGGGCTGCCGCCCTTCGCTCCCTCGCCAACCCCGTCCGCCCTCACCCAACGCGCCGCCGCCGAATCGGCGCATGGCTATGCGGCGCTCTACTATCCCTGGATCTCGATCAACGACCCGGCAAGCCTCACCGGAAACGAGACCATCCTGATCCCACCCAGCGGCCACATCGCGGGAATCTACGCCCGCAGCGATGCCGAATACGGCGTCCACAAGGCTCCCGCCAACGAGCTGATCCGCGGCGCCCTCGACGTCGAGTTGCGTCTCTCGAATACCGAGCAGGGGCAGATCAACCCGGCCGGGGTCAATGCCTTGCGCGTCTTCCCCGGTTCCGCCCGGCCCATCGTCTGGGGGGCACGCAGCACAGCGCCCTCCGACCAGTCCGCCTGGCATTTCATCAACGTGCGCCGCCTGATGAACTTCATCGAGGAGTCGATCCAGGAAGGCCTGCGTTGGGCGATCTTCATGCCGAACTCGGAAACCCTCTGGAAGCAGATGCGCCGGGTGATCACCCAATTCCTGACCCGTGTCTGGCAAGCCGGCGCGCTCTTCGGCGATTCACCGGAGCAGGCGTTCTACGTCAAGATCGATGAGGAGCTCAATCCGCCCGACTTGCGTGCCCTGGGTCAGGTCATCGTCGAGATCGGGGTGGTACCGGTCAGCCCGGCGGAGGTGATCGTGGTGCGCATCGGTATCTGGGAACAAGGTTCGGACGTCAGCGAATCCTGAACCGAGGGAAAGCGACGATGGCAGAGACAGGCAAGCGCATCGATCCGGCACGCAACTTCAACTTCATGGTGGAGCTGGACGGCATCACGCGCGGCAGCTTCATCGAATGCAGCGGGCTGGACGCCACCACCGAGGTCATCGAGACGCGGGAAGGTGGCGAGAACACCACGGTCCGCAAACTGCCCGGCAAGACGACCTTTGCCGACATCACCCTGAAATGGGGGGTCACGGATTCCATGGAATTGTGGGACTGGCGACAGCAGATCATCGATGGCAACGTGCAGCGCAAGAGCGGCTCGGTCGTGTTGTTCGACCTGGCGAACGTGAAGGAAGTCGCCCGCTGGGATTTCACGGATGCCTGGCCGACCAAGTGGGAAGGCCCGGCCCTCAATGCGACCGCCCATGAGCTGGCGATCGAAACGCTCGTCCTGGCGCATGAGGGGCTGAAGCGGGTCAAGGTCTAGCGCCGAAGCGCGGAAAGGTCGCCGCTGATGCTGGTCGTCGAGCACCCATTCCAATTGCCCAAGGGCTATATCGATGGGGAGGGCACGCTTCATCGGGACGGGGTGATGCGCCTGGCCACCGCCGGGGACGAGATCCTGATCATGAAGGATGCCCGGGTGCAGGCCCTCCCCAGCTACCTGATCATCCTGCTGATGTCCCGCGTCATCGTCAGGCTCGGCACCCTGCCCCAGGTTCACCCCGGCGTGGTCGAAGGCATCTTCGCGGAGGACCTGGCCTTCCTGCAGGAGCTCTACAACCGGATCAATGGCATGGGCAATCGGCGCCTGGCGGTGAATTGCCCGCATTGCGGCGATTCCTTCGAGGTGGAAGTCCCCCCGCCGGGGGGGTCCTAGGCTACCCGCTGGAGTGGGTCTACCACGAAGTAGCCTGGCTCGGAACCCGAGTGAACTGGACCCTCGCCGAACTCCTTGCGCTCGATCACCAGGAACGTGCTCACTGGATTGAAGCCCTGCGACAGGTGGAATCGCCCGGACCATGAATGCCTCGACGGAACGACAACCCACCCTTGGCGAACGCCTCACCCGGCAGGTAGAGGGCATGCAGCGCCGCAGGACGCCACACCGGGCCTGGCAGGGGCTCGTGGAGACGATCCTTGCCCGCGACGACGAGCGTCGTGCGACTCATGCCGATCGCTGGCAACGTCGCGAACCTCCGGCCGGGTCAATCGTGCCCGCTCCGCCCGATGACGCTCCCACCGATAGCGAGCCAGCGGCGCCACCACGCCGCCCGGAACCCCTGGTGCGGGAGGTGCTGGGCGAATGGGCACCCGTTATCCGCATCCACGACGACGCGCCTGCCGCAGCATTCGCCGCCCGCCACCGGGCCGACGCGGTGACTGTTGGTACCGAGATCTTCCTTGGCGCCCCCACCCGGCAGGCACCCGAATTCCGCGAGCAGGTCATCGCACACGAACTGACCCACGTCGCCCAGGCGCTCGATCCGCACGCGGCCTGGCAACGGATGACGGCTACCGGCATCGACCGGGAGGAACGGCGCGCGGTCGCGGCGGAACGGACGGTCGGCGAACGCACCGCACCGCAAACGGCCCGTTCGCCGTTCCTCCCGGCACCCATGCCAACACCCGGCCCCGCCCCATCCCCGGCAGCCCCGATCGCCAGCCCGTCCTCCCCGGTGATGCGCCCTATGCCTGCCGACGTGGGACGGGATGTCACGCCGGAACAGCCCGTCGCCCCGATCGTGACCTCGCCGCTGACCAACGACCAGGTCATGCAGGCCCTGATGCTGAAGATTCGCACCGATTACGAGCGGGGAGGCTGATCAATGGTGCTCTCCTCCAGTGGCAGCCCGCCTCCCCTGCCCCACCTGGCCAAGGCCACCATCACCAATACTCAATCGGGCGAACACATCCCCGTCATGTACAACCCGGACGAGTTCACGCTCGACCAGGGCAATGCCTTCGCGGAAATCTCCATTCCCGGCCTCAATGCGCCGCCGACCCAATACGTTCGGGGCAAACTGCGCACGCTGACCATGACGCTCCTCTTCGACACCTACGAGCGGGGCGAGGATGTGCGCGCCTACAGTGGCCGCATCGTGCAGTTGCTGAATACATCGCCCGCGACGTTCGCTCCACCAATCCTCCTCTTCGCGATGGGAACCTTCGCGTTCCAGTGCGTGTTGGTGGAGGCGAAACAGCGCTTCACCATGTTCCTGCGCGATGGCACCCCGGTGCGCACCAGCCTCGCCGTGACGTTCCAGGAATACACGCGGATCGAGGTCCAGATCGCCAGGGGTTTCTTCGCTGGTCCGCCGACGGTGCACACCATCACCTCCAGCGAAACGCTGCAGGGGTTGGCCGCCGACTTCCTGGGCGACGCACGGGACTGGCGCGCCATCGCCGAAGCAAGCGGCATCGACGACCCCATGCATGTCCCGCCGGGGCATCGGGTCACCATCCCGCGCAAGGAGGGTGGCTGATGAGCGACCTCTTCGCCCCCCGCTACGATGTGCGCATCTCCGGCGTATCCCTCTCCGCCGACGTCACCACCCAGGTGATCAGTGTCAGCTACGAGAACAATCTCGACCTGGCCGACATGTTCACCATCGTGCTCGCGAATCCGGACAATCAGTTCACGGATTCCGCCCTGTTCGACCTTGGCAAGATGGTCGAGCTCTACATGGGATACGGCAATCACCTGGAACCGATGATGCTCGGCGAGATCACCGGCCTCCAGCCCGCATTCCCTGCCGCTGGCAGCCCGACGATCACCATCACCGGCTACGACAAATCCTGGCGGATGCGCCACAACCAGCCAGACCGCAAGCCATTCCAGTACGTGAACGACAGCCTGATCGCAGCCCAGATCGCCGTCGAGAACGGGCTCATCCCGATCGTCGATCCCAGCCCCTTCTTCCACAAGGAGCCGCTTCACCAGACCGACAGCGACATGGCCTTCCTCAAGGAGCGCGCCAAACTCAACTACTTCGATGTCTATGTCAACTGGGACAAGCTCTACTTCCAGCTGCCCCGGCCCCAGGGCGAAGCGGTCGTGCTGGAATGGCATCACACGCTCTCCAGCTTTGCTCCTCGCCTTTCCAATGCCGGGCAGGCCGGCATCCAGGTGATTCGTGGCTATAACGAAGACCTGGCCCAGGCCATCGTCGGACTTGCGACCGGGTTCGAACTCAACCTGGATGACATCGTCGAGAAACTGGGCAGTGCCGCGATCGACATGCTGGTGCAACTCGGTCGCCGCGTGATCCGCACCCACGCCATCAGCTCCCCGTTCGATGCCGTCGCCGTTGCCAGGGCCGTCCTCCAGGACCTGCTGGAAGGGATGTACGAGGGGACCGGGACGACCTTCGGCACCCCGGAGTTACGGGCGGGCCGCTTCGTGCTGATCCGCGGTGTCGGCAAGCGATTCTCGGGTTCGTATCGCCTCAAGAAGGTCACCCACACCATCGATGGCAACGGCTACCAGACGACCTTCGAGGTCACGCAGCGTTCCGGGACGAGCATCCTCCAGCTTCTCCGCAAGTCGATCACCGAAGAACCGCCGCCCGACCAGCAGGGAAAGTTCTACGGGCTGGCCATCGCCGAGGTCCGAGACAACGTGGACCCTGAACTCCGCGGCCGGGTGCGCGTTCATTTTCCGTGGTTCTCGGACGATCACCTCAGCGGATGGGCCCGCGTCGCCACGCCCATGGCCGGCGGCACCCGTGGCATCTACTTCCTGCCCGACCGCGGCGACGAGGTGCTGGTTGCCTTCGAACACGGCAACTTCGCCAAGCCCGTGGTGATCGGCAGCCTCTGGAACGGGGTCAAGCGTCCTCCAGCGGTCAATGTCGGTGGCCTGAACGCGGTCCGGATGATCAGGACCGGCGCCGGACAGACCATCACGTTCGACGACACGCCCGCAAAGGAGCAGATCGTGATTACCGACAAGATCGGCAACGAGATCCGCCTCTCCGGCGATGGCAAGGTCTCGATTTCCGCCAAGCAGAACATCGAGCTGAACGCGCCGCTCGGAGACATCGTGATGAACGCCATGAACGTGAAGGTCCACGTGACCGGCACGATGGACGTCTCGGGATAGTTGCCATGGC
>JBQCJS010000432.1:0-2064 GCA_051952485.1 Thermomicrobiales bacterium
CTTCACTCAGCCCTGCCTCATGTCGGAGGCCCACTCGGACTGACATGCGACGTCTTCCCTAGGTACCTCCCGTGTACCCCTTCACGGCGAGCACCGCTGCCCGTCCCATCATCTATGCCGAGGCCCACGGCGAAGACGATGCGATGCGCCATGTTCGGCTATCGAGTCGCTGGGAACGGAGGGCCATTGAAGTTGTTGATCGCCCGGATCTTCCATGCCCCGTCCTCCCACACAAACTCGAACAGCAGCGAAGACTGGTTCGAAAGCTCGCCGGTATATGGCGAGACCCAGAAGACATCCGCCTCTACCGAGCGGACAGGCACCTGATCCGGGGTAATGACCGCGTTGGACACGTCAAGGACCATAAGCATGTCCGCGCCGACAATCGGTCCAAAATGGAGCCGAGCATCGGAGGCTTCTTCGCGCGCATCCAGTAACTCATTCAGCGTCGAGGGGCTGAATGCCTTGGAGACCTGCGAGTTGCCGTAGAACAGCTCGCGAAGGTATTGATCGGATTCCAGCGCCATCGCATTCCAGGGCTTGCCGAAAAGCATGCACGCCCACCATCCGCGTAGTGTTCCATTGACCGCATCCAGCGTTGATTGATCAACGGACGTGTTTCCAACGTAGAGATCCGAGCCGGGCGCAGGCGGTGTCGAGAGGACGGCCAACACCTCATCGCGAGTCCGGGCCTGGGTCGGACAATCGTTCGCAGTGAGCGGGGCAATCACGAAGTCGGTAGGCGGGGTGGTATCTCCCACCTGAAGCGGTGTCGGCGTCTGAATCGCATCGCCAGAAGCCGCAAGCGAAGAATGCGCTTCCAGGGTCAATACTGGTCCGGATGCCTGGTCTCTGTCGGTGATGAGGGGGACCGCGCCGTAGATGCTCAGCCCGAGGACGAGCGCGGCGGCGAGGCCGGAGAAGGCGGTCATGATTCGGGTCCTCCGTGACAGGGTTCGGGACGATCGGTGGCCGGACGGATCGGCGTCGCCCGGGAAGGCCAACGGGCGCGGTGTCCGGGGCGATGGGGTATTCGTCGGGACGGCAGGAGACGCCTCCACGATAGCTGGCTCCTCCGCAACACCGCCGGCATCCGCCCACGCATAGAGCTGGGCGACCGTCGCTTCCATCTCCGGATCGAGGGCATCCAGCGCGGTGGCGTCGCCCCGCACCCAGGCGTCCAGCGCGCGGTCCAGCGCGAGGGCGTCCGGGGAGAGTGGTGGTGGCGTGAATCGGCGGATCGGCTGGGTCATCGGGAGGCTCGCTTGGTGGCGGTGGCGGTGGCGGTGGCGGTCGAGATGTCTGTCGAATTCGGTCCCAGGTCGTGGAGGATCGTGCGCAGGCGGCCAAAGGCGCGGTACTGGGCGCTCTTCACGGCGTCCGGGTGCATGCCCAGCCGCCCGGCGATCTCGGGTCCGGTGAGGCCCTGCAAACGCAAACGGACGATCCGCTGCTGGTCGGCCGAGAGTTCCTGAAGGGCCGCGTGCAGGCGGGCGGACGCCTCCGCCCGGATCGCCTGCGCCTCAGGGCCTTCGTCCGGAGCGGGCACCAGTTCGGCCCGTTCCAGCGGGGCGGTCGGGCGCTGCCGCCGCCAGGTGTCCGTGATCGCGTTGCGGGCGATGGCGTAGAGCCAGCCGCGAAACGACCCGGCCTGATAGCGGGGCAACGCCGCGAACGCCTTGGTGAAGACCTGGCTGGTCAGGTCGGCAGCGAGCTCCGGGTCGGTCACACGGGCGGCGATGAATCCCTCGATCTCCCCCGCGTACCGGCGATAGAGCGCATCGAACGCCTCCCCCGACCCCTCCCGCGCGGCCTGCACGAGGTCGAGGTCGTGGTCGTGGTTGTGGCCGTAGCCGTCGTCGGGGAGCGCATCGGGCAGCATGCCGGAGGCGGACGAGGGCGTCATCACGGTCGCACCTGCCTCCGCCATCCCCTCCTCCTCGCGGCTGTCACCATCTGCGCCGTCGGTCCCCACCCTGCTGCTCGCTGTCACTCCGGCGGTCTGGTCAAGTCGTCGTGAATGTCGTTCGTCGCCTGCATTCCATCGCCGCTGGCGATGGAATG
>JBQCJS010000433.1:0-2300 GCA_051952485.1 Thermomicrobiales bacterium
GGGGCATCGGGTGTCGAGAAGCCGAAGGCGACGCGGAGCGAATCCGGCGACCAGGCGAAGCGATCGGCGACGCCCCACGGCGCGGCGATCTCGACGCGATGCGCGGCGTCTTCCGTGTCTACCAGCAGGAGGCGGGAGGCGCCGTCGGTGTTGATCTCGATCGCGAGCCACTTGCCGTCCGGCGACGGGGAGACCGTCTCGATCCCCCAGGCGTCCTCCAGGAAGAGCGCGCGCTCGCCGGTCGCGGGGTCCACGCGGTAGAGCGCCGGGAATTCGCGGCCGAGGTTCGTGGACAGCCAGAGCACATCGCCGTTCGGGGAGTAAGCCATCGCCGGAATCCACGCCTCGGTGGATCCCTCGTGGGGGAGGATGTTGGTGACGGTGACATCGCCATCCGGCCCGAGGTCCACACGCAGGAGATCGGCGTCGATATTGCCGTTCAGGCTGGCGACCATCGCCTGCCCGTCGTCGGCGCGGACGGCGATGACGGACGGCGATCCGGTCTCCCAGGAGTTCTCGATGAGCGTCTGGCGCGCGCCGGTGGCGACCTCGATCCGCTCCACGTCGAAGATCGCCTTGTCGCGCGAGTTGACGCGCGCGTAGACGTACTGCCCGGACTTCGAGATGGCGCCCTGGTCGAACATCGCGCCGTCGTCCTGCGTGAAGCGGACGGGCGCCTGGGGGTCGGTGGCGGCGTGGGCGATGCGCCAGAGCTGCTGGTTCTCGTTGCCGTCCAGGTCGCGACCGTAGACGATGGTGTTGGCGGCGGCGCTGGCCTGGAGGGTCATCACCCGCTCGGACCCGTCAGTGAGGGCGACGATCTCGCCGGTGGAGAGGGTCAGCCGGGCGACCTGGGGCACGCCGGAGCGGTTGTCGAGGAAGGCGAGGTGATCGGCGTCGAGGAAGGCCGGCATGGTGAGGGCCGGGCGGGCGAAGACCCGTTCGGCGAAGGCTTCCAGCCGGGCGAGACGATCCAGAGCGGGAGACGTGATCGGGGCGGACTGATGCATGTGCTGACTCCTGGAGGAAGGCGGACCCGTTATCGGGTTGCACCTTGGTCCCGTTGTCGTCGCTTGTCAAGCACTTTCCCGGCGGCGCGATCGGCGCTACCGTGCGCGCAGGCAATCCACCGGGTCGGCCTCGGACCCGGCCTCCCGACTTCCCCGTTCGGAAAGGAACCCCATGACCACCCCTCCCACCCAGGTCCGCGCTCCCTTGCCCGCGGCGACGCAGGCGTTCGCGCAGGAGGTCTTCACCCGCTGGGGCGTGCCCGGCGCGGCGATCGGCATCCTGCGCGACGGCGAGGCGGCATTCGCCTCGTTTGGGGTCGCCAGCCTGGAGACTCGGCAGCCCGTCACCCCGGAGACGCTCTTCCGGGTCGCCTCTATCTCCAAGCCGTTCACGGCGACCCTCGTGATGACGCTCGTCAATGACGGCCTGCTCGCCCTCGACACGCCGATAGCCGAGTACCTGCCCGGCGTCGCCCTGAGCGACGGCCCGGCGGCCTGGCAACGGGCGATCACCATGCGCCACCTGATGAGCCACACCGCCGGCATCCATTGCGAGGTGGCGCTGGATGCGGACGCGATGGGAGACGACGCACTGGCGAAGGCAATCGCGGGATACGGCGCACTGCATCAATGGGGCGCGCCGGGGGCGATCATGTCCTACGGCAACACGGGATTCTGGCTGGCCGGGCACGTCGTGGCGACGATCCTGGGAACGAGTTTCGAGGACGCCATGCGCGAGCGCGTCTTCGCGCCGCTGGGCCTGGAACGCACGGTCTACACGGCGGAGGAGGCGATCGTCTATCCGGTCGCGCTCGGGCATCGCCCGACCTCGCTGGCCGGCAGCGAGCACGAGCTGATCCGTTCCTACGCCTATCCCCGCGCACGGCGGCCATCCGGCGGCGTGATCTCGACCGTGGTGGACCTGCTGCGGTTCGCGGGTTGGCATATGGACAGCGCGGGCGGCGGAGTGGGCACCGGCATCCACCTGTCGCCGGAACTGCGCGATGCCATGCGCGATCCGCTCGTTCGCCTGCGGGAGGCGGACGCCGAGGCGTGGGGGATCGGCTGGAACCTGATGCCTGCCAACGACGGAACAGTGGTGATCGGGCACGGCGGCTCGTATGGCGGGTTCCAGACGCAACTGACACTGGTGCCGGAGCGGGGCTGGGCGGTCGCGATCCTGACGAACAGCGCGCGTGGGGGGATGGCCAACGCCGAGATCGAGCAGTGGCTGCTGGCGCACGACCTCGGCCTGGATGTCGCCGATCCCGAACCGGTGGCGCTCGATGC
>JBQCJS010000434.1:0-5643 GCA_051952485.1 Thermomicrobiales bacterium
GTACGTACGGCGATGGTGTCCGGTTTCCCCCGAGCTGCCCTGAAGCGAAAAAACCGAAGGCGGCTCCCATGCTCGGGAGCCGCCTTCGCCAACCGGGCATCGGCCCGGCATTTCATCAACCCTGGAGCAATCCTACGATCCGGTGGTGATGCCCCGGATCGCGAGCCCGAAGATGAAGAGCGCGACGAGGCTGTAGAGCAGCAGTCCCTGACGCGGCGCGCGGTCCCGCACGTATGACCAGACGAAGGGCAGCACCAGCGCCGCCGTGAACCCGTAGAGGATATGGAGCATCTGGCTCGGGCGATCGCCCCATACCAAGAGCGCCAGTCCCAGCGCCCCCTGCACGACGATCAGGACCTGCCCGATGATGAGTGCGCCGGCGATGTTGCCACCGAGCACCCCGCCACGCGCGAACTCGAAGAGTCCCCATAACCCGACGAAGAGGAAGAAGAGCATGACCGAGGTCGCGAGGCGGTCGTGCAGCAGCAGGACGATACTCATGGAGGGAATGCGCTCCCGGCAATGCGCGGATGGCGGCGCGTGCACCGTGCAACGGACGCCAGAACGGTCGAATCGCTGGGAGTATACCGCCGCGCCCACCCGCGCTCCGCGCAATCGTCGGAGGAACGAGTCCCGTTCGTGCATCACTGCCCGCCGGGGTATTCGCAGGCACTCAGTCGAAGAGCGAACGCTGGAGATGCTGCCGGTCGCCCGATGGGGACGCGCTTGCTGGCGGCGGCGTGACGGTGGTCGCAGGCGGCGCGAAGGGGGTCCGAGCCCCGGCTGCCTCCCCGGATGCAGCGGTCCAGATCGGACCCGGTTCCCGGCGCGGCAGGGCGAGGACATCGAGGTCCACCCCCTCGGCGTGGAGGGCGGCGCTGACGGTTTCCACCGCCACGGCCGGGCGGTTGTTGGTATCCGAGAGGTGAGCCAGCCAGACGGGTGTCCCGGCAGCCGCATCGCGCATGGCTTTGGCCAGGGAGGTGCCGCACACCTCGTTGGAGAGATGCCCGACCGGCGATGCCACCCGCCGCTTGAGATGCGCCGGATAGGGGCCGCGCCAGAGCATCTGCTCGTCGTGGTTCGCCTCCAGCACGACGAGGTCGCTGGCCGCGACCGGCGCCGCGAGCGTCTCCTGCCACGAGCCGAGATCGGTGAGGATCGTGATCCGCGCCTCGGGCGTCTCGATCAGGAATCCGCAGGGTTCGATCGCGTCGTGCCGCACCCGCAATGCCCAGATCGTGAAACCGGCGAACTCCACCGGGCGGTCACGCTCGAAGGGAACGAGCTGCGCGCGGGAGACGCCCGCCATGTCCGATGTGCCGATGGTCGCGATCACCGGCAGGTCCGGCCGCATCACGCGGTGGAGGGTGCGGATATGATCGCCATGCTCGTGCGTGATCAGGAGGCCATCCAGCGCCTTCGGGTTCGTGCCGAACCGGCGCATCTCGGCCTGCATGGTGCGGATGCCCACGCCGCAGTCCACCATCAGCGTCCGCTCGCCCCGCTGGATGAGGAAGGCGTTGCCCGCGCTGCCACTGCCGAGGCTCTGGACCCGCACCGGAACGGCATCCGGCGATGGCAATGGCGATGGAACGGAATGCTCGGGGTGAGACATGGTGCGATGGGTCCGTTTCCGGGAGGGAGGCGCCGGTGACCGTTGGCGATGACCGCCGACACAGGCAGGGATGAAAGCCAGCATCGTACCATAGGGCTCACAGGGGACGATGGACGCGCATCACCTGGACGCGGTGACAACGACGATCGGTGGGAGGTGGGATGTGAAGGTATTCCGGCGCGGATCGAGTCCGGCGGGCGAGCCCCCGACCGTGAAGGCGGAGCCCGTGAAACCGAAGGGGTCGCGGTTCCGGCTCTCCGCGTCGACGAAGCGCATGCTGTGGGCGGTGCTGGTCCTGCTGCTCATCGTCGTGCTGGCCTTCGTCTTCTCGCCCTTCTGGATCAACTGGCTCTGGTTCGGCAGTGTCGGCTATCGCTCGGTGATCCTGACGAACTACCTGTGGGACTGGGCATCGTTCATCGTCGGCGGCCTGATCGGCGCCTTCGTCTTCGTCTTCAACGTCTGGCTGGCGCTGAAACTCTCGAAGGAGGGCCAGGTCCAGCGCGAGGGCGGGGTCGGGCGCTTCAGCCAGCGGCTCATCCAGGTCCTCGCCTTCGGGGTCGGCGTGCTGGTCTTCGTGGTCTCCGGCGCCCGCTTCTCGGATCAGTGGACGGATCTGCTGCTGGCGATGCGCGGCGGCGACTTTGGGGTGAAGGACCCCACCTTCAGCAAGGATGTCGGGTTCTACGTCTTCCGGTTGCCGATCCTGCACGACCTGCATTCCTTCCTGTTGCAGCTCGGACTGGTGACGACCGCCGCCGTGGCGATCGTCTACCTCATCCGGCTCGGGGTGCGGTTCCGGAAGTGGGGCGATGTGCCGTGGGTGGCGCTCCGCCACCTGAGCATCCTCGGCAGCCTCCTGCTGCTGGCGTTCGGGGCGGGCTATCTCCTTGCCAACTACGACCTCGTCTTCTCGACGCGCGGCGTGGTCGTCGGTCCGAGCTACACCGATGTCAACATCGTGCGGCCGCTCAACTACCTGATGGCGTTCCTGTCACTGGCGGCGGCGATCGCGCTGTTGCTCGGCAACGTGGTGAAGAACCCGCGCTGGCTCCTCGGCATCGTCGGCGGCTGGGCGATCCTCGCCTTCGCGATCACGCCGCTACTGCCCGTCGGCGTCCAGAAGTTCATCGTGGACCCGAACGAGTTCCCGCGCGAGGAGAAGTACATCGAGCGCAACATCGCGATGACGCGGGCGGCGTTCGGCCTCGACCAGGTGACGACGGCCCAGGTCACCGGCCAGGACCCCATCGTGGCGTCGTCGCTCTCCACGAGCACGCCACCGCTGTCGAATGTCCGGATCTGGGACTACAACGTCGTCCAGCCGATCTACCAACAGCTGCAGACGTTCGTGCCGTACTACGAGTTCCACGACATCGACGTGGAGAACTACACGATCGACGGACAGCCGGTGCAGGTGCTGGTCGCCGCCCGCGAGCTGAATGTGGAGGGGCTGCCGGCCAACTCCCAGACCTGGACCAACGTCCACCTGGCCTACACCCACGGCTACGGCGCGGTCGTCAGCCCGGTCAGCCAGGTCTCCGGCGACGGCTGGCCGACCTTCCTCGTCAGCAACATCCCGCCCAATGGGTCCGGGCCGCTCACGATCTCGCAGCCGGAGATCTACTTCAGCGAGGTCGACCAGTCCTGGATCATCGTCCACACGAAGCAGCCCGAGTTCACCGGCATCAACGACACCGGCCAGCAGCCGACGACGGGCTACTCCGGTGACGCCAAGGGGTCCATCCCGCTCGGCAACCCGGTCACGCGGATCATGGCGGCCCTGACCTACGGCGACCGCAACATCTTCTTCAGCAGCCAGCTCACCGGGCAATCCCGCCTGATCGACGACCGCAACGTGGTCGACCGCGCGCGCAAGATCGCGCCGTTCCTGGAATACGACGACGATCCCTACCTCGTGATCGCCGATGGGCGGCTCGTCTGGGTGATCGACGCCTTCACCGCCACGGATCGCTACCCGAATGCCACCCGGTGGGAGGGCAAGAACTACCTGCGCAACAGCGTGAAGGTCACGGTGGACGCCTACGACGGCACCACGACGTTCTACCGGACGGGGGAGGCGGACCCGATCGCCGACGCATGGGGCAAGATCTACACGAGCCTCTTCACGCCCGTCGCCGAGGCGCCGCAGGCGATCCGCGATCAGTTCCGCTATCCCGAGGAGCAGTTCCTCGCCCAGTCCGCGATCTGGTCCACCTACCACGTCGACACGGCCCGCTCGCTCTACGATGGCGACGATCGCTGGTCGGTGGCGCAGGAGAACATCGACAACCAGGCGGTGCCGGTGGAACCGTATTTCGTCACCTTGCCGCTGCCGGGGGAAACCGAGGACTCCTTCGCGCTGACGGTGCCGTTCACGCCCAGCGGCAACCAGAACCGGCAGAACATGACGGCCTGGTTCGCCGGCACCTCGGACGATACGGGCAAGACCAACCTCCGGCTCTACCGCTACCCGCGCCAGATCACGGTGTTCGGGCCGCAGCAGATCGAGGCGCGCATCAACCAGGACCCGGACATCTCCCAGCAACTCTCGCTGTGGAGCCGCGGCGGCTCGGATGTCATCCGCGGCAACCTGCTGGTGATCCCGATCAACGACGCCCTGCTCTACGTGCAGCCGGTCTACCTGCAGGCGACGAGTTCCGGCGCCGGGGCGCCCCAGCTGGCGAGCGTGATCCTCGCGACCAAGGACAAGGTCGTGATGCGCCCGTCGCTGGACGAGGCGATCAAGGCGCTCGGCGATCCTTCGGCGGAGAGTGTCGACCAGATCACCGACGCCCCGGAGACGGCCCAGGCCTCCGGCGAGACCGGAACGACGGCCACGACCGGAACGACGGCCACGACCGATCAGGCATTGGCGGACCAGGCGCTCCAGGCCTACAACGATGCCGAGGCGGCCCGCCAGAAGGGCGACTGGGCGGCCTACGGCGAAGCGCAATCCCGGCTGGGCGCGATCCTGGCGCAGATGGCGGGAGGGACCCCGGTGGCCTCACCGGCCGCCTCGCCGGGCGCGTCTCCCACGCCGACGCCGGAAGGGACGGCCACGCCGGGGAGCTGAGTGCATCGGCGCGGTCCCAGCCATGCATGGTGCTAGAAAGACCACCGGATAGCATCATCTCCGACAGCGCAATCCGGTTCGGTGGTGGCGGTGGTAGTCGCCATGCACAGGCGATCGTGTCCTGGAGGGGCGATCCTTGTGATCGCCTTGGTGGCATCGGCCATCTCGGGCGATCCCCGCAGCAACCACTGCGGGGATCGCCGTGCATCCGTGGCTATCGTTTCGGATACGGGTTGTCCGAGAACTCTTGATGCGACAAGCCGCCTCGCCAGCGGGCGGGAGCATATGCCCGCCATCGGTGATTCCCGCCATCCCGTAGACGCGACCCTTGTGGTCGCCAGACCTGGCAGGATACGACCCCGCCCCCAGACGTACCGCGTGCCCTCCCCGGCGGCCAACGCCCAAAGCAACCACCGCGAGGGCCGCATCTCCGCTCCTGCGTCGATCCGCCGGACTGGCCACCGCCTGCCACGATGTTCCAGGCGGCAAGCGGTTGACCGTGGACGCGGCGGGCATGATGCAGCGCGTCGAGGAATCGGGTGGCATGCAGGGCACCGTCCATGCACCGCGATCCCTCGGCTCCGCTGCATCAGGTAAGCACGATAGGAGAGGCCACCGCTCCGCTCGGGATGACATGCATCAGGGCTGCTCGATACAGCACAGAGACTCATCACCTGAATCCAGCGTTGGACGGGCCGCTCACCGTGACCCGAAGAGGGCGCGACCAATGCGCACGTGCGTCGCGCCTTCTTCGATCGCGACCTCGAAATCGTTGCTCATGCCCATCGAGAGGAAGTCCAGCGGCGCGTCCGGGTGCCGCTGCCGCAGTTCCTCCCGCAACAGCACCAGGTCCTTGAAGGCGGTGCGCGCATCCTGCGGATCATCCACCAAGGGGGCGATCGTCATCAGCCCGAGGCAACGCACCGTGCCGGACGCCACGATCTCGTCC
>JBQCJS010000435.1:0-3024 GCA_051952485.1 Thermomicrobiales bacterium
ATGCCGGGCCGCCTTGCGGACGCTCTGCCACCAACAGGAGGCCGGCATTCGTTCCCGCAGCGCGATCCTCACCGAGCGCCGCGCCGTCCTCGCGCGGGTGGAGACGCTCCTCTCGGACGCATGAACCCCGGTGTCACGGCACGTCTGACGTGTCCTCCCAGGCGAGCTGTCACGCCTACCGTGGCGTTTGGGGTGAAGGCGGCGGGGCACTCGTCCGTCGGCCCCGCCCGCCGGCCGAGACGCCTGCCACCTCGGTCGTTCGTGGGGGCCCGTCGCGCTGCGGCCTTCATGGCGGCCCGACCAGCGTGAACAGGACAAGGACGGCGAGACGATCCGCACAGGATGACCTGCCCTGCCGGCCACGCGGCGAGCGTTCACCTGCCTCTCAGGCGTGATGAACCGGGGCCCTACGCCACGAGCGAGGAGACCGCCGCGCCGATCGAGGCGATGAGACCGTTCGCGTCATCCTTGTCGGCGATGCCCTCTGTCAGGCAGGCGACCGCGATCCGGCCCTGCGGCCCGGTGAAGATGCCGGCGTCGTGGTGGATGCCGTCCAGCGAGCCCGTCTTCCCCTGCCAGGTGACGCCTTCCGGCATCCGGCCCGGCAGGCGGTCGAGATACTGCTGCTCACCGAGAACCGCCAGCATCCAGCCGGTCACCTCCGGACCCGCCACCTGCCCGGTCGCGATGGCCGCCATCAATGCCGCCAGATCGTCGCTGGAAGCGATGTTCTCGGGATCGCCCGGTTTCGCGGCGACGCCCTTGAAGTAGCGTCCGAGGTGGAGCGTGGAGAGGCCCAGCGCATCCGCCGTCGCCTGCACGGCTTCCATGCCGACCGCGTCGATACAAACATTGGAGGCCGTGTTGTCCGAGATCGCGATCATCAGCCACGCATAGTCACGCAGCGGCAGGGCGATCCCGGTCGTCAGCCAGTTCAGGACGCCGCTGCCGCCCACCTTGCGGTCCGCCGGCAGCGGCACCATCCGGTCCAGGTCGAGCGTGCCGGCGTCGATCGCGCGGGCCATCGTCGCCAGGATGAGCGCCTTGATCGTGCTCGCGGCCTTGAACGGCTCGTCACCGCGCGCCGAAAATCGCTCTCCCGTCTCCAGGTCAATCGCCGTCACCGCGACCCTGGTCTCCGCCGCCGCCAGGGCCACCGCCTCGCGAACGCCCTGCCACCGATCCCCGCTCCCCATCGTGCCCTCCCCCTGATCGTGCGCGTATCCGTCATCTGTGCCGAATTCGCGACGCATGGGCGTGCGCGAACGTATGCGACGCGGCGCATTGTAGGGCCGAACCGGGGTTTTCGGGGCGACCGCCGCCCGCCCCGGCGCGAAGCCAGACGGCGCGCTTATGGAAGGAGGGGCGGAGCCTGCGTGGTATACTCCGCCCGATTGTGGGGTCGGGCACAGGTCCGGTTCGCCAGTGAAAGGTCCCGTCGCGGCGGGCAGCGGCCGGTCGACATTCCGCTCGTCATCCCTTCCCTTCCCCGCACACTCCCGCATCGCATCACGGCGGCCCCGCCGCCTCCCCGGAGGTCCCCGGTCTTGTTCCGTCCACTTTCCAGCCTCTTCGGCATCTTCAGCAGGGACCTCGGGATCGATCTGGGTACGGCCAACACCCTCGTCTACGTGCGCGGCAAGGGCATCGTCATCTCCGAGCCGTCGGTGGTCGCCATCGACACCAAGACGAAGCGCGCGCTGTGGGTCGGGATCGAAGCGAAGGCGATGATCGGCAAGACCCCGGATTCGATCGTGGCGGTCCGCCCGCTGAAGGATGGCGTGATCGCCGATTTCGACACGGTCGAGATGATGCTGCATCACTTCATCCGCAAGGTGCACCTGCAACGCCTGATGGCGCCGCACCCGCGCGTGGTGATCGGCATCCCCAGCGGCGTGACCGAGGTCGAGAAGCGCGCCGCCAAGGATGCCGCGCTCTCCGCCGGCGCCCGCGAGGCCTACACGATCGAGGAGCCGATGGCCGCCGCGATCGGCGCCGGGCTGCCGATCAACGAGCCGATCGGCTCCATGATCGTCGACATCGGCGGCGGCACGACCGAGGTCGCCGTCATTTCGCTTGGCGGCATCGTCGTCAACCACTCGATCCGCGTCGCCGGGGATGAGATCGACGACGCGCTGATCCAGTACGCTCGCCGCGACCACAACCTCGTCATCGGCGAGCGCACGGCCGAAAACGCCAAGATCGCGGCCGGCTCCGCCTACCCGATGGAAGAGGAAATCCGGGTCATGTTGCGCGGGCGCGACCTTCTGACTGGCCTCCCGAAGAGCGTCGAGATCAGCTCGGTTGAGTTGCGCGACGCGATTTCCGCGCCGGTCAACACGATCGTCGAGCTGGTCAAGACCGCGATCGAGGAGACGCCGCCGGAGCTGGTGGCCGACATCATGGAGCACGGCATTACCCTTGCGGGCGGCGGCGCGCTGCTGCACGGCCTCGACCGGCGCTTGCAAAACGAACTCAAGATGCCGGTTCAGCGCGCCGAGGACCCGCTCACCTGCGTCGCGCGGGGCACGGGCCGAGTGGCTGAGGCGCTGCACCTCTACCAGCGGGCGCTGGCGGGCGGCCAAGAGCTGCGCCGGGCGAGCTGAGTCTCGCGGAGCGTTGCCTTCAAGTCCCGGCCGCGACGGAGCGGCGTGCTATCCTCCTGCTCTGTCCGCGGCGCCCCGCCCGCTCTGCTTCCGCCCCGGCGCGCGTTTCGAGGTTAAAGCGTGACCACGTTGACCCCGCGTCAAGTCATCTTGCTTGTCGCGCTCTTCATCGCGACGAGCTTGACCTTCCTCGCGCTCGACAACCGGCACGCGCTCGACCCCGTCCGCAATGGTGTCCACGGTCTGCTCATTCCCGTCACGCAGGTCTTCAAGAAGGGCAACGGCACGCCTGCCGACGCCAACTCGGCCCAGGCGAAGTACGACGCGCTCAAGGCGGAGTACGACAAGCTGAAGGCGGAGAACGCGCAATTGACGCTGGTCGCGCAAGAAGTGCAGCAGTTGCGATCGCTGCTCAATC
>JBQCJS010000436.1:0-2307 GCA_051952485.1 Thermomicrobiales bacterium
GTTCGCGGCGCTCTTCTCGGAGGCGGGTTTCGAGCTGGTCGCTGTCCACGCGGCCGGTGCAACCGCGATCGTCGAGGGTCGCCCCGTGTAGGCGTGACGGTCATGGTCGCAGGCCCCGCAGGACGGACCGCTGTCCATGGGTCGGCGTACGGGGGGTACGCCACAGTGGACTGATCCACGGTTCGCAGCAGAGAGCATTCGCCCCACGTCCGACCGAAACTCCGTCCAGTGCTTCGCGCCGAAGTGCGTTCGCCACCGGGCCAACATGCCTGCGCCTTCGCGGTCCATCCGGGCATCGAGGCGGCCCGTCGTCGCCATCCGGAGCGCTGCGCCACGCCCGAAGCCGGGCCGAGGCTACGTAATCGGATTGGGTAGATTTCCCCATATCGGCTCCCGTCCTGGCCCCCTAGACTCGAGGAGACGCCTGGCCCTGCCGGCATCGGTCCCGGGCGCCCGCGGGGTTCCCGATGGGCGACGCGGCGCACTGGCGGCACGCGCAGGCGCGACCCTCGCGCAGGAGAGCACGATCATGGCGCACGAGCACGGTCGGAACCCGGAACCACCGTCCCTCCTGGAGCGCGACATCACGCGCCGCTCCCTGCTGCACGCCCTCGGGTTGGGGACGGTCACGGTGACGGCCGGCATCGCCCCGGCCGCCCGCCATGCGGCGGCGCAGGCGACCCCGGATGCGACTCCTCCCGTCGCGGAGGCGCCCAAACGCGCCCCGGGCGGCCCGAGTCTCGACCAGCTGCTCTGGGACCTCGAATACGACGCCACGAAGATCTTCCGCTTCGTCGCGGACGAGGTAGCCTACGAGGCCTATGCCGGCGTCCTGCGCGGGGTGAAGGGCACGCATTGGAGCCTGGCCGGCAATTCCGCCGACAAGGCGCTGCTCCTCGCCGAACTGCTCACCCAGGCGCAGGTCACGGTCCGTCTCGTCGCCGGCACCCTGGACGATGACGCCGCCGCAACCCTCGTCGCGGCCATGCGGATCGACGCCGCCACCGCCCGCGAGCGTGCCGCGCGGGTCGGGGCCGGTGATGGGCAGACGCTCGCCGATCGGCCGGACCTGACCCCGGAGCAACGCGCCGTCCTGGCCTCGCCGCAGGACCTGCGCGCCCGCCTGCTCGACAGCGCGACGGCGCAGCTGAAGGATGGCGTCGATGTCATCCAGCAGGCGCTCGCCACGCAGGCGCTGTCGCTGCCGACGCCCGAGCTGGCATTGCCGGATCGCGAACGCCGCCAGCACGTCTGGGTCCAGTACGCCGATGGGCCGCGCTGGGTCGATCTCGACCCGTCCTTCCCCGAGGCGGAAGCGGGCAAGGCGTATGCGACGCAGACCGAGACCTGGGAGCGCGTCCCCGACGAGCTCCATCACCGGGTCCGCTTCCGCTGCATCGTGGAATCGAACGTCGGCGGGGAGGCCACGCGGGAGGATGCGTTCGTGCACGAGGCCCGCGCCGCCGATCTCGTCGGGGTGCCGGTCGTCTTCGCGCACGTCGATCCCAATGCCGTCGCCAAGCTCGGGGTCAGCATCGGCGGCATCCTGGAGGGGACGACGCAGTATGTCCCGACCCTGCTGGCCGGTGAGGAGGGCGAGATCGGCACGCCGGTCACGCTCGGTGGTGGTGGCGGTGGTGCGCTGGATGTCCTCGGCGATGCCGGGAGCGGGGGCAGCGGGCCGCTCGGCGAGTGGCTGGAGGTCGCCGTCCTGCCGCCGGATGCGCCGGAGCAGGTGGTCACGCGGGAGGTCTTCGACCGCGTCGGCATCGAGCGGCGGAGTCGTGCGGCGTCTGGGGCAGTCGGCACCCCTGCTGAGACGCCGTCCGCTGCCGCCGCCACTCCAGCCAGCGCGACGCCCGGGGCGCCTGCCGGTGTGGACCTCGCGTCGCTGCCGCCGATCGAGTTGATTGACGATCCCCGGTTGGGCAAGGTCTTCCTGCCGCTGGAGGCGACGTGGCTCCTCGGGGTGGTAGGGGGCCGGATTCCCGGAACCTACTTCGACCAGGACTACGCGATACCCGATGTGGAGGCGGACATGGCGGTGATGGCGCACGGCTCGTTCGCCGCCCGCGACGGCTTGCAGGCGGAGATCGCGGCGAGCTACGGCTATCGCTGGTATCACGACCAGCCGAACATCACCGCCGCGATCCTCGCGCCCGACACGAGCGATCCCAGCGCCATCCGGCTCGAAGCGTCGCTCGACCTCGTGGCCCAGGGCTACGCGGTGGTGCCGCTCGCGGGGACGACCGGCTCGGTCCATCCGCAGGTGCTCGCCGGGGTGCTGGCGCACGTCGCGGAGCGGTT
>JBQCJS010000437.1:0-2147 GCA_051952485.1 Thermomicrobiales bacterium
ACGGGCGGCTCGCTCTGATCCCGAACCTGGACGAACGGTATGGCGAAGGAGACCTGGAGCAGGCATCGACGTGAACGCCTGGCGGGCGCGCCGGGGACCTCGGGCGGGCGCCAGGAATGTCCGCTGATCCCGTCCACTCGTCGCCCCCGCTCGTGCCAGCGCGGAGCGTGCCCCGCTCGCCCGGTACGATTCGGCAGGCACCCCGATCGCCATGCACGGTAGCGTCACGCCACGCGCCTGCCGAGGTTGCTGCCCAGTGTGAGTCCAGGCGGTTGAGCGGCAAGGACGAGATGCCGAGCGTGGTGGGGCTATCCCTCGTCGAGGGGATCGACCGGGGTGTTCGGCGCCGAGCGGAGGGTGATCCGCGCCGGAGCTGGAGGCTCCGCCGGACGCACCTCCCCCTCCCCCCTGCCCTCCCCATCGACAGATACGGTGACGTGCGTCGTCTCGTCGGCCTCGCCGTCACCGTCCTCGTCGGTCTCGACCTCGATATCCAGCTCGCTGCCCGTCATCGCCACCAGCAGCGGCTCCTGCTCCTCGTCGTCCACCCGGAGGCGTTCCCAGAAGAACTCCGCCAGGACGCGGATCACGGCCAGCGTCGGGACCGCCATCACCGCGCCGAAGGGGCCGGCGATCTCCCCGCCGCCGATCACCGAGACGAAGATCAGCACCGGATGCACGCGCAGGGCGCTGCCCTGCACGCGCGGGGTCACAAAGTTGCCGTCCAACTGGTTCACCAGCACGTAGAGCAGCACCGTCGCGATCGTGGTCTTCCAGCCCATCGTGGCGGCGAGCAGGACCGCTGGCACGGCGCCGAGGATCGCGCCGATGTAGGGCAGGATCGCCGTCGCCGCCATCCAGATGCCCAGGATCAGCGCGTAGGGAATGCCGATCAGGTACAACCCGATCATCGCTGCCACGCCCTGGAAGGTGATGGAGATCAGGAGGCCGCCCAGGTAGCGCGAGAGGGAATCGCCCAGCGTGTCCCAGAGCTGCCGCGCATCGTTGCGGTAGCGGCTGGCGAACATCTTGACGAACGATTCCTGGAACTTCGGGACGTCGATCAGCAGGTAGGTCGCGATGAAGAAGACCCCAAAGGCCGTGATCAGCAGGCTGAACGAGCGCGTGAGCGTCTCCACGGTGTTGTTCAGCAGCGTCTCGGTGATGCTCTGCCCGCGCTCGAAGAGGTTGGTCTCGAAGTTGTTGAGGACGGTGTCCGGGTTGTCCTTCACCCAGCCGCGCCGGTGGAGGTCCGTCAGCAGGTCCCGCATCGTGTCCTGCAGCGAGGTGACGGTATTCGGCAGCCCCTCCACGAAGCGGCCGATTTCCGAGATGAGGAACGGGACCAGCAGCACCAGCGCCAGCAGCACCAGGGCCACCATCGCCCCGACCACGATCAGGATCGCCCAGGTGCGCGGCATGAAGCGGCTGAGCATCCGCACCGGAAAGGAGAGCACCAGCGCGATGGTGGCGCCCATCATCAGGAGGCGGGGAATGCTGGGCGCGTTCAGGCAGAGCCAGATCACCGCGACGGCCACGGCGACCAGCACGATCAGCCGCGTGCGCGGCGTGATCATGATCGGAGTGGGATCGTGGTGCTCGTGCGGCGTCTCGTCGGCATCCCGGTGAGGAATGCGCGACCGGAGGAAGCCGAGCGCGTCGTTCATGCCGTCAGACCTGCGAGGGGAATCGGTGCCGGTGCACCGCGAGACCAGGGGCGTTCCGGGAGCCTGGCATAGCGTACGGTATCGCCTGCATTTCTGCATCGACCCGCTCGTTCGCCAGGTCCGGCGAGGGACCTCCTACCATCCGAGGCGTTCCCGCACGCGCTCCGCCCGCTCCAGGGAGGCCAGCGTCCACGGCTGCACGCGCGGATCGGCAGCGATCTCCGCGACCGTCATCCAGGCCAGCGCAGCGACCTCCTCCGGGTCCCGGATCGCGGCCGTGGGGCTGTTCGCGGCGGGCCGGGCGAGCATCACGATGTCCAGGCATGGGTCGTCGGTGCCGAAGGTGTGGCTCTCCACGTAGGCGATCTCCGGCCCGAGGACCAGCCCCGTCTCCTCCTCCGCCTCGCGCCGGGCGGTCGCCTCCACGGCGTCCTGGTCGCCCTCGCCCCATTCCAGCTTGCCGCCGGGGAACCCCAGCCA
>JBQCJS010000438.1:0-2339 GCA_051952485.1 Thermomicrobiales bacterium
AGTAGCCGCCGGTCTCCCCCTCTGCGCGCTGGTTCAGGACCACGCCGACGAGGCGGATATCGCCCTGCTGGAGCGCGGTCGCCCCGATCTGCAGCGCCTCGCGCTTCGTGACGCCCGAACGACAGAGCAGCAGCACGCCATCCGTCTTGCGGGAGGCGATCAGGGCATCGCTGACGGCGAGGATCGGGGAGGTATCGAGCAACACGATGTCGGCGTCGGCGCTGATGCGTTCGAGTAGCTGGTCGAACGCATCCACGGCCAGCAGGTCGGCCGGGTTGGGCGGGATCGGGCCGCTCGGGATCAGCACGAGCCCGGGGAGCGCCACGCGGTGGGCATGCGACTCCCAGTCCTCTTCCGGATGCGTGAGGAGGTGGGAGAGCCCCCGATTGTTCGCCACCCCGAAGATCTTGTGCTGGGTCGGGCGGCGGAGGTCGCAGTCGACGATGACGGTCTTGAAGCCGGCCTGGGCCATCACCACACCGAGGTTGGCCGTGACGGTGCTCTTGCCCTCCGAGGGCGAGGTGCTGGTGACCGCCAGCGTCTTGATCGGGGCGACCGCCGCCGCGAACTCGAGGTTCGTCCGGAGCAGGCGAACCGCCTCGGCGGCAGACGAGCCGGGCTCGGAGACGGCGTAGACCTGGCTGGCGCCCTCCTTGAGCTTGGGCAGGGTCGGGATCGAGCTGATGAGGGTGGCGCCGGTGAGCGCCTGGTAGTCGGTATCGGCCTTGACGGTGTTGTCGAGGTATTCGAGCAACGCGACGGCCCCGATGGCGATCAGCAGGCCGACGAAGGCGCCGAGGGCCGTGTAGAAGAGCGTGCGCGGGGCGTAGGGGGCAGACGGGGGCTGGGCCGGGTTGGAGACGGAGACCTGGACCTGACCGGAGGCGACCCCGGAGGCGATGGAGTTCGATTGCGACTGGAGGCTGTCCAGCCGCGACTGGAGCTGGACCTGCTGGACGCGGAGTTCGTTGATGCGCGTCTGGGCGTCGGTGTTGGACGCGTTGGCGGGGACGTTGAGGGTGTTCAGCTCCGTCTCGACCGAGGCGAGCTGGTTCTGGATGTCGGTGATCTGGCCGTTGATGTCCTCGAGGTTGGTCTGGATCTGGGTCTGGGTGTTCTCGGCCTGGTAGGCGATGAACTGGGTAGCGATGGTGTTGGCGATGAGGGCGGCCTGATCGGGGTCGGGGTCGGAGACGGCGATCTTGATGAGCTGGGTGTCGCGGATCACGCTGGGGGTGACGTTGGCGCGCAGGTCGGCGGGGCCATAGGGGAGGTTGAGGGTGTCGACGACGCGCTGGAGGACGGGATCGTAGGTGATGAGCTGGCGATAGGTCTCGCCGAGGTTGGTGGTGACGGTGAAGGATTGCTGGTTGAGCTCGGCGTTGACGGGTGGACTGACGCGGAGGACAGCGGTGGCGGAGTAGAGGGGGGTCTGCCGGTTGGAGACGAGGAAGGCGGAGGCGGCGGCGATGATGGGGGCCAGGAGGAGGAGCCACCACCAACGGCGGGCGATCTTGGTGAGGTGTCGGAGGTCGAGCTCCACGGGGGTGCCTCTTTCGCTGGGTCGTGGTCGTTGGTGCCGGGTTGGGCCAGGCCCAGGGCGAGGGGCGGCGTTGCCCCGTCATTGCACAGAAGTGTAGTCCAGGCAATTCGTGCGGACAGTGGTCCGGAGGTCATGGTTGGGGTGGTGATTGCGGCTATTTCCCGTGTGCGGCCTATCCGGCGATCTGCCCGAAATGGCGGGGATTTTCGGCGCTCCGTGCGCCGGGAGGACGCCGGACGGCGTGCGATCAATCCAGGGATTCGACGGCTCTGGACGCTTTACGGGCGTTCAGGATAACGGAAGGTGGCGCCGTGGCGTGCGGTTACGTCCGGGGTTGGGTGTCGACGCCGGTGGCGGGTCCGGGCTGGTCGCGGATGGTGCGGGTGCGGATGCGGACGGCGGGGTTGCCCTGGTAGATGCCGCGCGGTTCGGCGTCCTTGAGGAGGACGGAACCGAGGGTGACGATGGCCTCCTCCCCGACGGTGACGCCGGGACCGATCTTCGCGAAGGCGCCGACCCAGGCGCCGTCCTCGATGATGATGGGTTGCGGGGTCATGCCCATGCCGGGATCGGCCCAGTCATGGTTGCCGGTGCAGAGGTAGGCGCCCTGGGAGATGCAGGCGTTGGCGCCGATGGTGATGGGCACGAGGTTGTCGATCCAGGCGCGTTCGCCGAGCCAGACGTTGTCGCCAACGGTGAGGCGCCACGGGTGCTTCACATGGACGTTCGGCTTGATGTAGACGTTGCGGCCGATGTTGGCGCCGAACGCGCGGAGGATGCGCGCCTTCAGCCCGGA
>JBQCJS010000439.1:0-3792 GCA_051952485.1 Thermomicrobiales bacterium
TGGGCGGCCTCGTCGAGCACGCCGAGGATGGCGGCGCGAGCCGGTTCGCGCGCGGGCAGCGCCTGCTTCACCCATTCGCGGGTGCGGCGGATCGTGCCGGCCCCCCTGGTCTTCGTGGAGGCCCCGAGCGGCTGGGGGCGGGTGCGCAGCAGGGCGAAGAGGATTCCTGCCGGCAGGAGGGTGGGCATGAAGACGAGGAAGGCGACGAGGAATGCCCACGCCTGGGCGAACAGCAGGCCGGTGAGGAAGAACCCGAGCACGACGAGCGCCATGATCGAGGCGATGGCGCCGATGAAGACGGTGAAGAGGGTGCGGATGATCGACATGGTCCTGTCCTGGTCCTGGCAACCGTGGCGAGTGTCTGCCGGGAGCGGACTCGATCCGATGGAGCATGCCTGGCGAGCCCGCCCGGTGCATCAATGATGCATGATGACGCCTCGCCGTGGCATGGGGGATAACCTCCCTCTTTGATCCGGTCGGCCCGTCGCCACGACGGTGGCCTACGGCACGCGGTATCCCGCCGCGCGGAAGAGCTCGTACCACTCGGCACGGGTGAGCGGGATGTCCGACCCTGCGGCAGCGGCGGCGACGCGCTCCGGCGATGTCGTGCCGAGCACCACCTGCATCTGCGCGGGGTGGCGCGTAATCCAGGCCGTGGAGATCGCGATGGGGGGCACCCCATAGGCGGCGGCGAGGCGGTCGACGACGGCGTTCAGGTCCGGATAGGCCGGGTTGCCGAGGAAGACGCCATTGAAGAATCCCGCCTGGAACGGGGACCAGGCCTGGACCGTGATGTCGTGCAGCCGGCAGTAGTCCAGCAAACCACCGCCATCGATGGTGAGCGACTGGTCCTCACCGTGCATGTTCGCCGCGACGCCCTGCGCGACGATCGGGGCATGGGTCAGCGAGAGCTGGACCTGGTTCGCGATCAGCGGCTGGCGGACGGCCTTCTTCAGGAGGTCGATCTGGCGCGGGGTGTGATTGGACACCCCGAAGGCGCGGACCTTGCCCGCCGCGTGAAGGTCGTCGAAGGCGCGCGCGACCTCCTCCGGCTCCACCAGTGCATCCGGCCGGTGCAGCAGCAGGATGTCGATGTAGTCGGTCTGGAGGGCGGCGAGCGATGCATCGACCGATGTAGTCAGGTGGTCGTAGGAGAAGTCAAAATACGGCCCCTCGCGGACGATGCCCGCCTTCGTCTGGATCGTGATCTCCGCGCGTTCGGACGGTGTGAGCTGGAGCGCCTGGGCGAACCGGGCCTCGCAGCCGTGCAACGTCTTGCCGTAGACGGCGGCGTGATCGAAGAAGTCGATCCCCGCGTCCCGGGCCGCCGCCACGAGGGTGCGGATCTCGGCGTCGCTCTTGTCGGCGATGCGCATCATGCCCAGGACCACATTCGGCGCGACGATCTCGCTGCCCGGCATCGTGAAGGTCTTCATCGGTACGGCTCTGCTTTCTGGTCGGCCATCGCGGTGGATGGAACGTGAAGATCAGGCGATCTCGAAAACAAGGGTCTCGCCGTCGGCGGGAATGTGGACCCGGTCGCCCGCACCGAGCGCATCCAGCCGTGCGGCGATATACGGGCGCGTCTCCCCGCAGTGGTTGATCGCCTCCAGGTGATCGACCACGATCCGGGCAGTGGCGGCGTGGCGCTGGACCGCCGCGATGTCCTCGGCGGTCATCACGATGGGATCGCCCGCGACGAAGCGAGCGCCACCGCCATTGACGACGATCACCGCCGGATGGTGCCGGTCGATCGTTTCGGCCACCGGCGGATACCAGATCGTATCCCCGGCGAGGTAGAGCGTGGGTTCGCCGGGCGCCGAGAGGACGAATCCCGAAACGGGCGCCATGAGCGCGGCGATCTCGCCGGTGCCATGCTGGGCAGGCGTGCGGTGGATGGTGATGCCCTCCCAGACGATCGCATCCTCGACCGGGAAGAGGTTCGCGAAGCCGTCCTCCGCCAGGCGGTCGATGTCGTCCGGCTGGCAGATCAGCGGCAGCGTCTTCGCCAGGGTCTCCTTCGCGGTCCCGTCGAGGTGATCCTGGTGGAGATGGGTGACCAGGAGGGCATCGGGATGGGCGAGGGCGTCGCCGGCGCCCGGCGGGAGGTCGACGAGCGGATTGCGGCGGTCGTTGGCGGTGTTGCCGACTGGTGGCCGGGCGTCCTTCGGGTCGAGCATGGGATCGACGACGATGCGTTTTCCGGCGTAGGCGAGGACGAGCGTCGCATTGCGGATGAGGGTGAGTCGCATGGATTCCTCAGGGACATGGGGCGGGAGCGGGGAACCTCGTACAATCCCGACAGGCACACGGACAGGTTCTCACGGATCGTGACCCGGGGATTCGGGCCGCACGATTGTCGCACACGAGGTGATGGATGAGTTCCGAGACGACGAAGTTCCTGCTGGGCGAAGACCGCATCCCGACCGCCTGGTACAACATCGCGGCCGACCTGCCGGAGCCGCTGGCCCCTCCGCTGCATCCGGGTACCCACCAGCCGATCGGGCCCGAGGCGCTGGAACCGCTCTTCCCGATGGAGCTGATCCTGCAGGAGGTCTCCACCGAGCGCTCTATCGAGATCCCCGATCCGGTGCGGGATGTCTATCGCCTCTGGCGCCCGACGCCGCTCTACCGCGCGCGGCGGCTGGAGCAGGCGCTCGACCTGCCGGCGGGCGTACGCATCTTCTACAAGTACGAGGGTACCAATGCGGCGGGGAGCCACAAGCCGAACACGGCGGTCCCGCAGGCGTATTACAACAAGGTTGCCGGCACGAAGCGGATCACCACCGAGACCGGCGCCGGGCAGTGGGGGTCGTCGCTGGCGATGGCGTGCTCCTTCTTCGGCATCGAGCTGAAGGTCTATATGGTGAAGGTCTCCTACGAGCAGAAGCCCTATCGCCGGGCGCTGATGGAGACGTGGGGCGCGACCTGCGTGCCCAGCCCGAGTCCGGACACGAATGCCGGGCGCCAGATCCTCGCGGCGACGCCGGACACCACCGGGTCGCTCGGGATCGCCATCTCGGAGGCCGTGGAAGATGCCGCCTCCCGCGAGGACACGAAGTATTCGCTGGGGTCGGTGCTCAACCACGTCATGCTGCACCAGACGGTGATCGGGCAGGAGGCGCTGGAGCAGCTGGACCTGGCCGATGCCTGGCCGGATGTGGTTGTCGGGTGCGTCGGGGGCGGATCGAACTTCGCCGGTCTCGCCTTTCCGTTCGTGCAGCAGAAGCTCGGTGGCAAGCAGGTGCGCATCGTCGCCGCCGAACCGGCCGCCTGCCCGTCGCTGACGCGCGGGGAGTATCGCTACGACTTCGGTGACACGGTCGGGATGACCCCGTTGCTGAAGATGCACACGCTGGGGCATTCCTTCCTGCCGGCGGGCTTCCATGCGGGCGGCCTGCGCTATCACGGCTCTGCGCCCCTGGTGAGCGCCCTGCTGGACCAGGGATTGATCGAGGCGGTGGCCGTGAACCAGCTGCCGACCTTCGAGGCGGCGATCACCTTCGCCCGCAGCGAGGGAATCGTGCCGGCGCCGGAATCCGCCCACGCCATCCGTGCCGCGGTCGACGAGGCGCTGGCTGCCCGCGATGCCGGCGAGGAGCGGACGATCCTGTTCGGCCTCTCGGGGAACGGCAATCTCGATCTCGCGGCCTACCAGAACTACCTCGCCGGCAAGCTGGTCGATTACCAGCATCCGCAGGCCGAGATCGAGGCGGCCCTGGCCGAGCTTCCGGAGATCGCGGCGGACTGATCCCATTCGGGAGCGCGTCATCGGAGAGAGGGATGCCCCGG
>JBQCJS010000440.1:0-7479 GCA_051952485.1 Thermomicrobiales bacterium
CGACCCAATGGCGACCACGAATCCCTGACGCGATGGCCTGGAGAGCGTCGATTCTGCCCCTGTCCTCATCAATCGTCCCGCTTGACTCCGCAGGTTTCTCCCCCGGCATAGATGATTGCTCGCCCAGCTCTGCAGGTTTCTCTCCCGGCATAGATGATTGTTCACCCAGCTCCGCAGGTTTCTCCCCCGGCATAGATGATTGTTCGCCCAGCTCCGCAGGGTCCGGATAGGACGCATGGATGCCAGCCACGCCCGCCGCGAACGCGTGCATCACGGCGGAATCCGAAACGCGATAGCTCGCGTCACGTCGCTCACCTAGCTTGATGAATAATCCTCTATCCCGCAACCGAACCAGCACCTGCGTCGTATCGGCACGATGGGAACCGGTCAGCTCCCGCAACGTCCGGTTATCGACTTCTCCTCGCCGAAGCGCGGTTGCGAGCGCCACCTGCTCGTCATCGACGAGGTCTTCCCCAAGCGAGGCGAGCCAGACACGATCCGAATCGGAGAGCAAGTGGACCAGACGAAGTTCCGCAGAGAACTCATACGCGCGATTTCCGACATCGAAGCGGGGCGCTTCGTACCCCTGCCGACGCAGGGCCTGCCGGATACGGGGAACACCAGACCCCGCCTCTTCTGCGATTCCGATCAGCCGGAACATTCGGACGAGGGTGGGGTTGCGGGGATCGGATCGGTCGCCAATCGCGGTGTCCAAGTCGATCACCCGCGAACTCCCGGGATTCCGGAAGAAGTATCCGTGGGCGGACCGAAACGCCAACGACGCATCTCGCTCTGCGTAGTCCGCATGCACAAGCAGGTTCACCAGTGCCTCACGAACCATGAGATGCTGGTCCGATTCCCCACGCCGCACGCCATCCACGACCTCGAACGGAACCGCGAGGCCGTCGGTCAGACGGCGATACAATTCGTCGTACGCGCCGAAGAGATTACCCTCCCAGACCAGTCGATCCAGCCACTCGATCTGTCCAGGCTCCCAAGCCGGCTCCGGAAGATACCGGTAGTCGAAAACGTGTCGAGCGCGCCATGCGCGTATTGCGTCATCCACTCCGAACATCAGCAGCCCGGCAACCGTCATCCCGGACTGTCCCGTTTCGTAGTCAAGACGAAATGCCCCGATCCTTCCCAGAAATCCGGCATCATCGAGATCGTTGTGTGGAGAACTGGGTTGCTGGGTCTGAAAACGTTGTCGATACCGTCGGATGCTCACCTCGTCCAGATCGCCAATGGTGTAGTTCGGCAGGATCACCTCGTCCCCAGCGACATCCGAGGCCTCCCGCATCATCCGATCCACTTCCGAACGCGTCGCCGGAAAATCTCCTTCGTCACGACGGACATAGGTTCCCGCATAGGGATTGTCCCGCGTGTAGACGGGACGCTGACGGCGATTCGCAGCGGGAACCCGCACCGCGACAACACGGTGCTCGCCAGCTTCGAGTACCTGAATGTCCAACGCACCACAGATTGGCTCGCTGATCTTCGCGCGATTCCGCATCTGCTCGTGAAGCTGCCGGACCATCCCCACAGGATCGGCGACCCCAATGATGGTGGGAGGATCGGTCTGCTCGGAGACGCCGAGGATCAGCCATCCCCCGCGCGTGTTCGCGAAGGCGCTGACCGTTTCCCAGATCGCGTTCGGGATACCGCCTCGCGCCTCCTTGATCTCCCAATCGAGCGCTTCGGTATCCTGAAGTCGATCGAGCACCTCGTCGAACGTGCCCGACTCGCCAGCATCCACCACGACACGACCTCCGGCTCAACTATCCGATGACATCCTTCCATATGATAGCGTTCGAGAAGATGTATCGTTCTGGTGACATCGTTCGCGCTCCGGAGCCTGCCATGATCGCCGTCGCCAGCCTCATCCCCAACGACCCTAACGAGCAGCGCACCGTCCTCTCGCTCCTGGACGCCCATCCGGAGGTGCGGAGCTTCGTCGCCCGCGCCAGCACCGAGACGAACCCCGACCATCTACGCTCGGCGTTCACCGTCGAGGAATCGAAGTCCCGCCTGCCGTGACGACGATACCCACGACGGTCCGCTCAGGAGCCTGACACATCGGCATCCAGCCGGGCATGAAGGAAGCGTTGCAGCACCACGGCATCGTTGTGCTGCTCGTCCTTCGCCCCGTAGACCAGGGTCACGTCCCCGGATCGCGCTGCATCCAGGATCGGCCCCCACGCCGCCGGGTTCGCCGCCAGCTCCTCGCCATAGCGTCGCTGGAAGTCCTCCCACCGCGCTGGATCGTGCCCGAACCACTGGCGCAGCTTGGTGCTGGGAGCCACCTCCTTCGCCCAGAACGCAATCGCCATCCGCTCCTTGCTCACCCCGCGCGGCCAGAGGCGGTCCACCAGCACACGCGTCCCGTCGTCCGCCGCCGCATCCTCATACGCCCGCTTGATGCGGATCATGCCCCGTCTCCCTCCATGTGGTGCCACCGCCGGAACCTCCACTCGCGCACCCGACGTGGGCCGAATGTCCGGCACCCTGCACCACATCGCGAATCCGCGTCCATCCGCTTTCCGTCGCCCCGATTCCTTGCTACAGTCCCTCCGCACGACCCACCCGGTCACGCGGATTCGCGTCACCAGCCGGGTGGGTTTCATGTGTCACCGTGCACGATCATCGACCATCCCGCATTCCCGGAGTACCCCATGCCCGAATCGGTCCCTTCCGCCCGCTCTCCCCGTCTCCACCCCGATTGGGGCAAGGGATATGGCCGCCTTGCCGGCAAGAACGCCCTCGTCACCGGCAGCACCCGGGGCCTCGGCCGGACAATGGCCGAATGGCTCGCGCGGGAGGGCGCGAACATCGTCGTCTCCGGTCGCAATCCGGACGATGTCGCCGCCTCCGTCGCCGCCGTGGAGGCGATCGGCGTGCGAGCCTGGGGCATCCCGGCCGACCTCTCCCGCGTGGACGACGCCCATGCCCTCGGCGCGGCGGCGATCGAGATGGCAGGGCACCTCGACATCCTGGTGAGCAACGCCGGCATGAGCATTCGCGGCAATTTCTGGGAGGTCACCGATGCGGAATGGGACGAGCAGATGACGATCAACGTCCGCTCGCCCTTCATCCTCGCCCAGCACGCCGCCGCCCACATGATCGAGCGCGGCACACGCGGGCGCATCGTGAATGTCAGCACCATCGGCGCCTTCGCCGGGCACAAGGACGGCATGGTCTACAACATCGCCAAGGCGGGGGTGCAGGCCATGACGCGCAACATGTCCTACGAGCTCGGTCCGTATGGCATCTCGGTCAATTGCGTCGCCCCCGGAGCCGTGCCGGACAAGCCCGGCACCCCCCTCGCGGAGGACGCCGCCCGCCCCGCCGTGATCCCCTACGGTCGCTATGGCCGGGCCGAGGATATCGCCACGGCGGTCGTCTTCTTCTGCCTCCCGGAGAGCGAGTGGACCACCGGTCAGACCCTCCTGATCGACGGCGCCCACAACGCCTACCTCAAGGAGTGATCCGGCCCGAGCCGGCCCCTCCCTGGTGACCGGCTCGCTCGCCATCGCGAGGTCGCCCCGGTCCGCCAAGACATCGGCCATTCGTATCCACAGCCATGTCCACCCCGCGATCGCGCAAACGACCCCGGCAGCCGCACCGATTGCCCAGATCAGGTCGGGCATTCCGCTCATGGTCGGCATTGGCCCCTCCTCTCCTGGGCATGGCGCTCCCGGCGACCTTCCGCGCACGACGGCGGAAGGCCGGGGATGCCGGTTCGTGGGGGTTGGAAGAACGGCAGCGGGGACCCGGACCTCAGCGCCAGCGCCGAAGTGGCATGTCGCGCACGATGCGCCAGAGGATGGCCGCGGAGATCGCCACGGCGATCGCGGAGGCCACCGTCGCCACCGGCAACGACCGGCCGACATCCGACAGGACCTGCTCGATGAGGTTCTCGAAGAGCGGCGCCTTGGTGGTGATGAAGATCCCCACGACACTCAGGATCAGCGCGGCCGGGATCACCGCGAACCATCCCTGCGCGTCGTAGCGGTAGAACGAGGCCCCGACGAACGCCCCGAGCGCCGACCAGACCGCGATCGTCAGCAGCGATTCCCAGAAGATGATGCCCACCTGGCTGTGGCGGGTGAAGAGGTGATCGCCACCGATGTCCACTGGCCAGCCCCGCCAGCGATAGACCGCCCACTCGATGAGATAGCCGAGCGTCATCAGGAGCGCGATGACCAGCGTCTGGGCCCCGATCACCTGCGCGGCGTCGATGGCCGCATCACGACGCGTCTTTCCATTGGCGATCAGGATCGGCACCACCTGGAAGAAGGTATACCCGGCCATGAACGCCGCGTACCACGGAACGGCGTTGCAGGACGCCTCCCAGATACTGCCGGTCACCTCGGACCGCCACGCGATGCTGACCACGATCCCCGCAACCACCAGGCCGAACCCGAGCGCCATCAGCGCGGTGAAGGCGAGCTGGTCCCCGGCCACGATCCACGGAAAACGGGCCCACCCAGAGGCTCGCTGGCGCGATGCACCGGCAGCAGGGCGGGCAGAAGGCGAAGGCATCGAGACACTCACAAGGATTCCTCCCCCGAGACGACCCCGGGATCGGCCACTGGCGCGCCCCCGGTCAGATGCACGAACAGGTCCTGCAGCGCGATCGGCGCCAGGTCGAGCCCGTCGTTCGCCGCGCGTCGACGCTCGACCGCATCGAGCGGCGCCATGACCATCGCGGAAGCGGTATGCCCCAATGCCCGCCGCCCGATCACGCGCATCCCGGCAGTGAAGGCATCCACCTGCTCCGCCGGACCGGTGATCGCCGTCCCCTCGGCCAGCAGGTCCTCGGTGTCGCGATGCAGCAGCACCCTGCCGCGATCGAGGATGAGCACGGATTCGAAGAGCGGGGCCATCTCCTCGATCAGGTGGGTCGAGAGGATGAAGGTGCGCGGCTCCGCCATGTAGTCGGCCAGCACGGCGTCGGCGAAGGCGTAGCGCGCCGGGGCGTCCAGGCCCAGGTAGGTCTCGTCGAAGATGGCGATCGGCGTGCGGGCGGCCAGGCCGAGGATGATCCCCAGCGCCGACCGTTGTCCCCGGGAGAGGCGGTCGATCTTCTGCTTCACCGGCAACCGGAATGTCTCGACAAGCCGCTCCGCGTACTCGGCATCCCAGTTCGGGCGCAGCCACGCGGCGTACCGGAACGCCTCGGACACCTTCTCCGTGGCATCGACCGTATCGCCACCCTCGCGGATGAAGGCGATCTGGCTGGTCAGCGCCGGGTTCTCGAACAGCGGTTCCCCGTCGATGAAGACCCCGCCGCGTTCCGGCTTCCGGAAGGCCGCCATGATCGAGAGCAGGGTCGTCTTGCCGGAGCCATTGCGCCCCAGCAGCCCGGTGATGCGATTCGGCTCGATCGTGAAGGAGACATCGTCCAGCGCGAGCACGTCGCCAAACCGCTGGCCGACATGCCGGACCTCGATCCGGCCGACCGGCGCGACCGGGGCGGCGGACTCGCCCGGACTCGTGGACGTGGAGGGCACGCTCATGTTCCACTCCCCGGCACGACCGCGTCCTCGCCCGACGTCTCCACGCGCCGCACGATATCGGCGAGCGGGATGCCGATGGCGCGGGCTTCGCTCAGCATCGGATCGACGACCTCGGCAAAGAAGCGTTCGCGCCGCTGGCCGAGCAGGCGTTCCCGCGAGCCGGGCGCGACGAACATGCCGATGCCCCGCCGCTTGTACAGCACTCCCTCATCGACGAGTTGCTGGAAGGCCTTCGCGGCCGTCGCCGGATTGATCCGGTAGAAGGCCGCGTACTGATTGGTCGACATGATCTGCTCGTCCTCCTGGAGGGTCCCCCGCACGATGTCATTGGTGATCTGGTCGGCGATCTGCCGGTAGATCGGGCTGCGTTCATCGAACATCGGTCGGCACCCACTTCAGTGGTTCATTGGTCATGTAATGAACCATATCAGTGCAGGGCCTTGATGTCAACGACGCCGGGCGAGCACGCTTCGCCAACCTACCGCTTCACCGGTCGAGCCGTGCTACGCGCCCAACCGCCAGGAATCACGCTGGCCCGGAAGCATCATGTTGCCCTTGTCAGATACAACCATGTCTGCGACGCTCAGTTTGACCCACGTCAACATTGCCTCGCTCCCCGTGCAGTGAGGCAATCCGCACAACTGAAGGAGGAACCCATGAGCCAATCGCATGTCTGGGGAATCGACGACCTCTCGCGCGCCTGGACACAACGGGGACTCGATCGCCGAGACCTCCTGAAGCTGATTGGTGCGGGTGCCGGCTCCGCCGCCCTCTTCTCGCTCCTGACGGCTCCGGATGGATCGCGCGTCGCCGCCCAGGATGCTCCCCAGGTCAGCATCCAGTGGCGCAAGCCACAGACACTGAACCCGATCTTCTCCACCGCCGGTTTCGAGCAGCAGGTCGAACGCGCCATCTTCGGATCGCTCGTCCGCATGAGCGACAAGCTCGAACCGACCGGTGACCTCGCCGCCGAGATCACTGCGTCCGACGATGCGACCGTCTACACCTTTGCGCTCCAGCCGAAGGCGACCTTCAACGATGGCACCCCGCTGACCTCCGCCGATGTCGTTTTCACCTTCGAACGCGCGCTCGACAAGCGCGTCGGTTCGATCTGGACCGGCCGCCTCCAGGGCATCAAGGGCGCGGCCGAATACGGCGATCAGTCAGCCGATTCCGTTGCGGGCATTGAGGCGCCGGACGATCACACCGTCGTCTTTACGCTGAGCGAGCCGGATGGCGCATTTCTCGCCATCCTCGCGGACTTCTGCGGCCTCGGCATCCTGCCGAAGCATGTCCTTGGCGAGGTCGCCCCGGATCAACTCGTCAACGAATCCTTCAACCTCGCGCCGAACGTCGGGGCTGGCCCGTATTCGTTCGTCACCTTCGAAACGGATCAATACCTGGAGCTGAAGGCGAACCCGAACTTCTGGGGAACGAAGCCAGCGGTCGAGAGCGTGTTCCTGCGCATCCTCGATAGCGAGGTCGCCGTCGCCGAAGTCGAGAAGGGCAGCGTCGATCTCGTCTCGATCTCCATCTCCGACATCGAACGGTTGCAGCAGAACGAAACGCTCACCGTTGTCAGTCTTCCCAGCCCATCGATGGACTCGATCTCGTTCAATCTTGATCTGGACTACTTCAAGGACAAGCGCATCCGGCAGGCCGCAACCTACGCCATCGATCGCGCGAACATCGTGAAGGAGATCTATCAGGAGAACGCGATCGTCCGGAACAGCCCCATCTTCGGGCCGGAATGGATGGGAGTGCCGGAGGGCCTGAACGAGTATGCCTACGATCCCGACAAGGCGCGCCAACTGCTGAGCGAAGCCGGATGGGACAGCGGCCGCAAGGTCCAGATGATGTACAACCCCTCCGGCAACAAGACGTTCAGCGACATGATCCCCATCATCCAGGCGCAGTGGGGAGAAGTGGGCATCAACGTGGACCTGGTGCAATACGATGC
>JBQCJS010000441.1:0-4155 GCA_051952485.1 Thermomicrobiales bacterium
CCGTGACGTGGTCGTGGAGGTCCTGCAGGGCCTGCTGGTCGATGTAGACCATGTGGCCGGTCTCGTACTCCTTGTAATGGATGTTCCCGCGCAGGTTCGGATCGAGCACCATGTGGTTCATGGTGTAGATCGTGGCGTAGTACGGGGTGGCGAGGTCGTAGTAGCCGGAGGCGACGAAGACCTGCATGTAGGGGTTCTTGGCGAAGGCGTCGCGCAGTTCGGCGGAGGTGTCGCCAGGCGTGCCGTTCGGGTACTCCCAGTCGAGGCCGCGCAGGATGTGGTACTCGACGTCCGATTCGTAGCCGAGCTCCTGCCGGATGTACTGGTTGATGGTGCTGGTGAAGGGCGGGCGGATGCCGTTCAGCGAGGGATCGTAGTCCGGGGTTTCCGAGACGCCGGAGCGGTCGAAGCCCTTGAACCGGCTGTCGAGGCGGCCGACGGTGCGCAGCTCGTCGCGGGTGAGTTCCTTGCAGAACTTGTGGATGTCGATGCGCAGGTTGGTCTGGATCAGGTAGGCGCGGGAGAGGCCGGTGTAGCGGGCCAGCCCGTCGAGCACGACCTCGCGCTCCTCCTCCGGGAGGCGGTCGCCGAGGGAGAGGGCGGGGACGTAGACCGTCTCGGTCCAGGCTTCCACCTCATCGAGGAAGGCGCGGATCGGCTTGGCCTGCTGGTCGGCATCGAGGCGGGCGTGGAACCAGGCGGTCGCGGCGTAGGTGGGCAGGTAAAGGGCGTAGGGCAGGTCGTTCGCCCAGGTGAAGCGAAGGGTCTGCATGTTGAGGACACTGGAGACGAGGATGAGACCGTTGAAGGCGATGCCCTTCTCCACCAGGTATCCCGCGAGGCCGGCGGCCCGGAAGGTGCCGTAGCTCTCCCCGGCGAGGAAGAGCGGGGAGGTCCAGCGGCCGTAGCGGGAGAGGAAGAGGCGGATGAACTCGCCGATGGCGGCGATATCGCCCTGCTGGCCCTTCATCTTCTTGCCCGCCTCGTCGGAGACGGCGCGGGAGTAGCCGGTATCGACGGGATCGACGAAGACGATGTCGGTCTCCGGGAGCCAGGTGTACTCGTTGTCGACGAGCCTGAACGGGGGCTTGGGCATCCCGCCGTCCTCCAGCATCTCGACGCGCCGGGGAGCGAGGCCGCCCATGTGCAGCCAGACGGAGGCGGAACCGGGTCCGCCGTTGAAGGCCACGGTGAGGGGCCGGGGCGTGGCGGCGTCCGCATCCACGACCTGATAGTAGGTGTAGAAGAGCTTGGCCTGGAGCTCACCCTTGTCGTCGCGGATGGGCATGAGGCCGGTGGTGGTGGTGTAGGCGAGGGGTTTGCCCTCGACGGTGATGCGGTGCTCGCGGACGACGGGATCGGGGATCTTGGTGGCGTCCTCGGCGGGCGCGGGGGATGGGGTCGGGGAGGTAGCGGCTGCGGTGGCGTCGGTCACGGGGAGAGTGCTCCTTCGTGGATTGGTCCCGGACGGGGTCTGGGATGGGCGGTCGGTTGTCCGGGAGCCAGTCTAGCCGAGGAAGCCGAATCGGGGAACCGGGGGAGGACGCGAGGAAGCGGGGCACTGTGACCCCGCTTCTCGCTTGATCGATAGCGTCAGAGACACCCCGATCTGGTATCGTGAGGTGGTACGGTGCCAGCCCGGGTCGAAAACGAACTGGCCCCAAGACACTTCAGGAAGGGCTCTCGAGGTTCACTCGAGGGCTCTCCTTATTTGATTGGAAGGGATAGAAGGTTATCGGTCCACTTGCCATTCGCATGAGACCGAACGTGTGGCCCTACTCTCGTGTCCGGAAATGGGGCTACTTCCGGCCCAGAAGAGGTGAGGACTACGAACCGATGTCCGGCATTGATCAGCTGGATAACCTCACCAACTGGGATAAGCCGAACTCCCGCCTCAAGGTGGCTGATACTGTCATGGCTGGAAGAAGAGCTTCGACGGCGTGTAGCCGTCACAACGTAGAGAGCCATACGTCCCCTTCGCGCTTCCAGAGGAAGCGAAGACTCGGATAGGCGGTGTCGCCTATCAACGACTTGGAAGGGATGGCCAGTCCGGCAACAGCCTGAGTACCCTCAAAACATGTATCGAGGATCATCGGGTGGCCTGCGGGGACTGCCACTAGATATGGTGTCGCTACGGGTTCGACACCACCATAATAGTGACTTCTAGGGACATGTCAAGCCCTGATGACATTCCCGTACGTCCACATACGCTGATGGCGTATGCCAAGCTGTTGAGCTTCCCGATAGCATTCTTGCCCAGCTGTCAATATCAGTCTCTGAAAACTGCTTCGCCGCCCTGTTAGGGGATGGGCGAAATGGGGGGGCGGTCGTGCGCACGCATCATCAGCCTGCGGCCGCTGGGCCAGACGAGCTGACCCACTATGGGGTTCAGAGGGTGCCGCTCAGGCGAGGACCGAGTGCAGCGACGCCTCCAAGCGCGGACCGAAGTTCGCCAGCAGCGCCTTTGCCGTCCAGGGCACCGTGAGCGAAACCGTCACCGCATCGCCAGTCGCGGCGATGGTGCCATCCACCGCGAACCCGAACGCAACGCCGGAGATGGCGCCACTCGTCTCCGCCCAGTCCACGGCCAGCGTGGTCGGGACGAGCCAGTGCGGATTCGCGCGGACGGCCTCCTCGGAGGCGCGGAGACGGGCGATCGCCTCCGGGGCGGGGAGATCGGTCGGGATGGTGATGGTCTCGGTGACCGGGGCGGGCATGGTGACGGACATTGGTGGAACTCCATGAGCGAGGGGGCGGACATCGTTCCCGCCAACCCCGGACCGATACGCGATCGGTCCGTCAGTCGCGGGCACGCACCCCTGCACAACGCCCTGCATGGGCGGCTGATCCCTCGACGTCGCTGCGTGTCGCATGCCATTGACTGATATGGACCGCGCCACTCGGGGTGACATGCGTTGAACACCGCATGCGGCCAGACGGCGATGCCCCCGGCGTATCCAGCGAAGGACGCGGCGGGGGCATGATCGCACGGGATGGGAGGGACCGGATCAACGAACCGTGAGAAGGCCGATCTGCTCACGTCTCACTGCTCGGTCCTCGTTCCTCGTCAGGCGAGGAGCTTGGTCGCGCGGTCGCGGATGGCGCCCTCGATCTGGCCCTGGAAGGGCTTGGCGGCCCAGGGGAACTCGCCCTCGATCTTCACGTCCGTATCGGAGACCTCCATCTTGCCGGAGATCTTGAACCCCATCGCCTTGAAGGAGAAGGTGCCGCCGTTGTGGGTCCAGTGCTCCTGCAGGTCGCTGATCTGGCTGCCGTGCCGCTCCTTCATGTCTTCGAGGAGGTGCTTGATCCGGCCGAGCGCTTCGTCCTTGCCAAGGCTGTGGGGGATGACGACGGTGGTCTTTGGCATTGGCGTGGATACTCCTGGTTCGGGATCGGCCCAATCGGGCGATCCCTCGCGGACGGGGCGCGTATTGTCCCGTCCCGGCACAAGCATAGTGGACGCGCGCTACTCGATGACAGCGCCGGCAGTGGCCGCAGCCGCGGTGCCAGCCGTCGCGAGGGGCACGCCGGTCGTCGGGCTGGAGGCGTTCGCATGCTCCGTCCGCGCGATCCGCCCGGCCCGCCACGCGAGCCGCCCGGCTTCCACCCCCTTGCGCATGGCGAGGGCCATCGCCACCGGGTCCTGGGCGCGGGCGACGGCCGTGTTGGTGAGCACGGCGGAGGCGCCAAGCTCCATCGCCAGGGCGGCATCCGACGGCACGCCGATCCCGGCATCGACGACGACCGGCACGGAGACGGCGGCGACGATGCGTTCGATGCTCTTCCAGTCCTGCATCCCCTGCCCGGAACCGATCGGGGAGGCGAGCGGCATCACGGTCGCGGCCCCGGCCTCCTCCAGGCGCATCGCGGCGACGAGGTCCGGGCTGGTGTAGGGCAGTACGACGAAGCCCTCCGCGACGAGGATCTTCGTCGCCTCGATCGTCGCGGCGATATCCGGCCAGAGCGTTGTCTGGTCGCCGATCACCTCCAGCTTGATCCAGTTGGTGTCCGTGGCCGCCCGGGCGAGCCTGGCCATTTTCACGGCGTCGGCCACCGTGTATGCGCCGGCGGTGTTCGTCAGCAGTCGGTAGGGGTAGAGATCGACATGGTCGAGCAACGACGGCGCATCGCCGTTGAAGGCGTCGAGGTTCA
>JBQCJS010000442.1:0-8181 GCA_051952485.1 Thermomicrobiales bacterium
GGGGCTGTCCGAGGTGAGGGAAGCCATGGGGGAACATCCGGCATCGCGATGGGCGCGGCAAGCGGAAGCGGCGGGGCCGCGCGCCGTGGGGAATGGGTGAATGGGATGCTGCTGGAAGTTCCGCGCCGGCGAGGAAGGTCAGCGCTGGGTTCATTGTGCCACGCGACCCTGGGTGCGGGGGTGAAGGGATTCTGTCTGGCATGGCCGGGTTGCCGAATCCCCGCCCGCCTGCCTGTGCGGCTTGCCCAGGGAGCCGGATTCCACCGCCGGCTGTGCGAAAATCCCGGCAGAGACATGGTCATCGTCCGCCCGGTCTGCTGAGAGGTTTTTCCATGGCCGCCCCCGCTATCCCCGCCACCCATGATGCCGTCGTCGTCGATACGTCGCGCAGCCCGTACACTGCTCACCGCCCGGTACCGCTCGGGAACGTCCGCCTGACGGACGAGTTCCTCGCACCGCGAATCCGCATCAACCGCGAGGTCACCATCCCGTCGCAGTTCGAGCACCTGGTGACAACCAACCGCTTCCGCAACTTCGAGCGGGTCGCCGGGACATTCGACGGCCCGTTCGATGGCATCTACTTCAACGACTCCGATGTCTACAAATGGATGGAGGCGGCCGCCAGCACCCTCGCCGCCGCCGAGCCGGGCGATGCCGTCACGAACGAGGAGCTGGTCCGCCTGCTCGACATCGCGATCGCGCACCTGGAATCCGCGCAGGGTGAGGATGGCTACCTCAACACCTACTTCTCGCTCGATCGCGCCGAGGAGCGCTGGTCGAACCTGCGCGACATGCACGAGCTCTACTGCGGCGGGCACATGATCCAGGCCGCCGTCGCGCACCACCGCGCTACGGGCAGCGATCGCTTCCTGACCATCGCGACGCGCTTCGCGGACCTCGTCTGCGAGGTCTTCGGACCGGCGTCGGAGGGCAAGCGCGAGCAGACGGACGGTCACGAGGAGATCGAGCTGGCGCTGATCGAACTCTACCGGACGACGGGCGAGCAGCGGTACCTCGACCAGGCGCGCTTCTTCCTGGAGGTGCGCGGACGGGGCACCATCGGCGGGAGCGAGTATCACCAGGATGGCGTCCCGATTGCCGAGCGCAAGGAGATGGTGGGGCACGCCGTCCGCGCGGTCTACCTGAACGCGGGCATCGCCGATCTCGTGGCGGAGGACGGCGATGCCGCCCTTCGCGGCGCGCTGGACCGGATGTGGGCGAACATGACGACCCGCCGCAGCTACATCAGCGGGGGGATCGGCTCACGGTGGGAGGGCGAGGCCTTCGGCAAGGATTACGAACTGCCGAACGCCCGCGCCTACACCGAGTCCTGCGCGGCGATCGGCGCGATCATGTGGGCGTGGCGGATGCTGGTCCTCCGGATCGAGGACAACACGCGCTACGCCGACCTCATGGAGCACACGCTGTACAACGCGCTGCTGCCCGGCCTCTCGCTGGACGGCCAGGCCTACTTCTACCAGAACCCGCTCTCCGACGACGGCGACCACCGGCGGCAGCCCTGGTTCGGCTGCGCCTGCTGCCCGCCGAACATCGCCCGCCTGCTCGCCCAGCTGCCCTCCTATGTCTACAGCGTGACCGGTCGCCGCTTCCCGGAGTCTGATGGCCGGCACGACATGGTCTGGACGCACCTCTACGCCGACAGTACGGCGACGATCCCTCTGCACGCGGGGGGATCGGTCACGCTGCGGCAGGAGACGCGCTATCCCTGGGATGGCCAGGTGACCATCGCCGTCACGGACATCCACGAGGCGGGTGACTTCACGCTCTACCTGCGGATTCCGGGGTGGGCCCAGGGGGCGACCGGTGATGTCAACGGCGAGGCCCTTTCCCCGAGCGAGACGGCGGCCGGGCAGTACGCCGCGATCCGCAGGACGTGGAAGGCGGGCGATGTGGTGACCTTGACCTTCCCAATGCCGGTGCGACGGATGGTCTCCCATCCCTACGCCCTGGAGAATACCGGCCGGGTGGCCCTGATGCGGGGACCGGTGCTCTATTGCCTGGAGGCGGCGGACAATCCGGTCGGCGATGTGCGGGACCTGGTGCTGGCGGACGATGCGGAGATCGTCCCGGCGCGGCGACCGGACCTGCTGAACGATGTGGTGGTGCTGACGGCTCCCGCGGAGAACCAGTCGGCGGTGTCGGGTTGGGAAGGGGCGCTCTACCGCACGCTGGATGATGTCGGGCGGGACCGGCCGGGGAGTTCCGATGTCCTGATGACGGCGATTCCCTACTATGCGTGGGCGAACCGGGGCGCCGGGGCGATGACGGTCTGGCTGAAGCATGTTCCTGGCGGGGAGGCTTCTGTCCCGGCGCATCGCCCGACCCGGAGCACGGCCCGCGAGATGTAGGAGGTAGGAGTCACGGCGGCGGGCCGCGTTCGATGCCATCGGAGAGCGACGTGGCCCGTCGCGGGACTTCCCGATTCTGCCAGGGACGATTGCCATGACCAACGACGCGTTCTACGACGACCTGCAGGCGGCACTGGAGTCCAGCGATCCGGCGGAAGCCGCCCGCGCGGATGTGGACCTGCGCGCCCGCAGCGACGCGCAGCCGGGAGACGCGCTGGTGCAGTACCTCGTCGCATCGGCCTACGACGGTGCCGGCCGGGAAGCGGACGCGATGCCGTTCTACGAGCGGGCGTTCGCGATTGGCGTCGAACGGTTGCCAGCGGCCCGGCAGCCGGAGATCTTCGTGCAGGCGGGCAGCACCCTCCGCAACCTCGGACGCTTCGATGAGGCGCGCGCGTTATTGCGTGACGGCATGGCGCGGTTCCCGGAGTACCGGGCGCTGCCGGTCTTCGCGGCGCTGGTGGAGGCGAGCGCCGGTGACGACCGGGCGGCGATGACGCTGCTCTTCCAGGTGGCGACGATGGATGAGGACGCATCGCTGGGACGGTTCCGGCGGGCGCTGCGCTGGTATGTGGACGATCTGCTCGCCTCGCGCGGGCCGGGGCGGTGAGGCGAGGGTGCTACGATGGCGTGGATGGACTCTGCGTGAAGCTGGAGGTGACGATGGTCGCCGTTGCCAACCTGTTGCCTGAGGACCCGGAGGACGAGGCCTCGGTGCTTGCGGTATTGCGGGAGCATCCGGAGGCGCGAACGTTCATCCAGCAGGCGAGCGAGAAGGCTCAGGAGTGCTTCCCCGGAGTGCGAATCAGCCTGGATACCGTGCAGTGGGAGGAGGGAGATCCTCCATTGCGTCTCGTTCTGCATATCAGCCAATCCTGGGATGAGTACAGCATCGCCATCAAGACCTTCACGCGCTGGCTGGGCGGACGGCCGCTTGCCGACCTGGAGACGGTCGGATTGCTTCCCCTGTGGCAGGATTCGCATGCGCGGACGTGAGTTTCTGGGAACCTGCGCTGTCCTGGCGTCCGTCTCCGATGAAGCCGCGAGTCGCACGCGCACCAGTCGCGCCTACTACGCAGCGTATCTGGAAGCCCGGGCATTCTGTGAGGACCAGCTTGGGTACAGCAGGACGAAGCAGTCACGGGAACATCAGGATGTCCCGCGCCTCCTGCATTCGATCGATCGGGATGTCGTCTCCAGTCTCCTTCTCCTGCGGCAACTCAGGAACATCGCGGATTACGACATGGATGTCTCCATCGGCGCGGTGACGGGAGCGGTTCGGCAGGCGGAGTCATTCGCGCAGGCGGTGATCGCGGCACTCGACGCGCACGCCGGGCGGCTGGAACGCGAACCTGGCGATGCGTCAGCACCAGCGACCGATCCTGAGGAAGGGACGCTGTCGTAGCGCCCGGGTGAATCGACGTACTGAACCTCGCTCTGGATTGCCGGAGCGAGGTTCCGTCGTTCATCTGGCGCGGGCAGAAGTTCGGGCGATGCGGTCGCGATACCAATGGAATGCCGGCTTCGGCCGATAGCGGTCGTCGGTGATACCGAAACGGGCAAATGGGTTGTCGACGGACGAATCGGCATCGCGTAACCCGAGGAGAACGAACGAGCGGACGTTGAAATCGTCACGCCGGGAGAGGACTGTATCGACGATGGCTTCGATGCTCCGTGCTTGGTGGTCCTCCGTGCGATTGCCGGACGAAGGAGAGCCGGATTCGACGATCCGGATCGGGACCGAGGCCGGAATCCCGGCTCGAGCGAGCGACACGGTGCGGAGATGTTCCAGCGCATGGCTGGTGAGACTGCGAACGTCGCCCGGCTGGCCGTCCGGGGCAACCGGGGAGAAGGCGTCGGGATAGAGCCCGAGACCGACGTAATCCAGGATGTTGGCGAACGACTCACGGGGAAAGTCGGCAATCGTGGCCCAGAATGCATCGTCTCCACCCAACCATTCCGCAGGTTCGGCGACCGAGAATCCAACATCGACATTGCGCAGCGAGCGGGCATCGAGCAGGTTGCGAGCGGTGGGTACGCCCAGGCGAAGGGCATCGAGGACACCGGGCGAACTGCCGTCGATGTTCTGGATCGGGAAGTTCGGTTCCAGCGTGACCTGGAGATACCGGGTGATTGCTCCATATCGCTCGATCGCCCGTTCGATAAAGGCGAGCCATCCCACGATGTCCTCTTCCGGTGGGAGGTAGCTCAGGACGAGGTCGAGTTGGCGTTCGTTCTCGACGTACCAGGTATCCGGCATCGTCAGCGGTGGCAGGACGCCGTCGTCCGGACGGGATGCGCCGCGGAAGTGCAGATACTCGCGGACGATGAACGGCGTTGTGCCTTGCAGCTCCGATACGAGCTGGTCGATCGCGTGCCGGTCATCGGGTGATCCGCTCCAGGTCCCAACCTGTGAGGCAGCATAGATGCCGAACGTGAATGGTGAACGGGTCGTGGACGTCATGGCGTGTCCTCCCGTGCCGTGCTTTCAGGCCATCCGAGATCCCGCGATGCGATGCGGCCGATGAGGTGCTCGATCCAGTGCATCTCGCTTTCGCGCTGGGAACGCAGGAAGTCGGCTTCGATGATGTGGAGGTCGCTCACGCCCTGGTGGTTGGCCTTCTGAAGGGCACGCGCGAGGTCCGCCTGTTGCTGATGGAGCATGGCCAGACGCGCGTGAAGGGCGATGATGGCCTCATCCGGTGCGAGGGCGCCGAGATAGGCGATGGCATCGGCGAATGGGGACATGCCGGAGGGAGCAGCGCGAATCTGGGCGTCGATGCGCTGGCGGAAGATCGCCCAGCCAGCCCCGGTGATGCCATAGACGGTGCGGGGACGCTTTCCGTCTCGTTCGATCCGGACTGCATCGATCCATCCTTCCTTTGTGAGTCTGGCGACCAGCGCGTAGATCGATCCCGCGCTGGTATGGGCGCGATGGGCCGGGTAGCGCTCGGCGAGGGCTTGCCGGAGCGCGTATTGGTGCATTGGCAGTTCGACCAGGAGACCGAGGATGTGAAGGACAAGTTGGCTGTCAGTGGCAGAGCTCGGCATTGGTTCCTCCCCGGATATAGTTTTATAAAACTATATCCGGGGTGTCAAGAGCCCAACTGGAGACGTTGCCTCCTGGTGGGATGCCGCCATGTCGGAACGTTCGGCGGTCCGGGCGCGGAATGATGCCGGGGTAGCAGGCGGAACGCCGCGGGGTGAACGGGAGTCTGGCGATGTGCTTCGGCTGGCTGATTGGCACGCTGTGTGAGGACGCAACAAGGGCCAGCGGTTGTGGCGCCGGCCCTTGTGTCAACGGCAGTGGTGGTGCTCGCTCAGGAAGCCGGCGTGCGCGCCAGCTCGGCCTCCGCGCGGACGGCGAGGATGGAGGGCGTCGGCAGACGCATGCTGCGGGCGGCCTTACCGAACTCGATGATCTCGCCGGGAGGAACGTCCAGCACCTGGCTCAGGCGCCGGGCGATGTGCGGGCGCGGGCCCGACTTCCCCAATTCGATCTGGGACACGGTCACCCGTGCCACCCCGGCACGATCGGCAAGCACCTGCTGTGACATGTGCTTGCGTTGCCGCGCTTCTCGAAGCGTCAGCATACGTCTACTCCCTCTCCCATTGGCTCCATCTTTCAGTTCACTGGCGATCGCGTATGCGCGAGCAGTGGACTGGACCGGCGAGCCGCCGATCTCCCCAGCCGCAATCCTAAACTGCTTGTGACGACGGGGAAAAGGTGTCCGTTCGGCTTTCCGGACAGGCAATTCTTCATTCGATGCGGCCCGGCATGTTGTCGTGGTGAACACCGGGCCTGAACGGGCTGTACGTGCAGTCCTTCCGGATGGAACCCTCCTCCGGACGCCGAGCTCTCCTGTGACAGCCGGTTCTGCGTTCAGGCACAGCGGGCGCGAATATCGCCGCTGTGTCACCGGTTCGTTCCTGGACGGTCGGGCGACCGTGACGCCGCGCGGCGATGCCGTACCCACCGGGGGCGTGGGACCGTGCCCGTGCCGGGCTACCAATGGCGACCCACAGGGGAGTTCCCGACACCTCGGCGTGGCCCATGCCGGGTGCGGCCGGCGGATTCGGGCGGGGCTCCGTCGCAGAAGTGCTTTCAGACCGTGTTGTCGCGGGCAACGGCAGGGGTGTGTCGTCGCGTGCATCGCGAGTGCCCGGGACGTGCGGTACGATGCCGTCCGGTGACGCAGTCGATCAGCAGCAAAGGAGCGTCGAGATGGCCGATCCCCGGTTGGAGAAATGGGCAAGAGCCCTCGTGAACTACTCGGTCGAGGTGAAGCCGGGACAGAAGGTCGGCATCACCGGGGGCGTGGCGGCCGCGCCGTTGCTCCGGGAGATCTATCGGGAAGTGCTGGCGGCGGGCGGATTCCCGGTGATGCTGCCGGTCCTCGATGGGCTGAACGCGGAGATGCTCCTGCATGGGAATGACGACCAGCTCGCGTTCCTGACGCCAGCCGAACGCTTTCTGCGCGAAGAGGCCGACGTGACGATCAACGTCCTCGCCGAGACGAACACGAAGCGGCTCTCCGCGGTCGACCCAGCCCGTCAGTCGCTCTTCCAGAAGGCGCGGACCGGGCTGATGGCGTCCTACATGAGCCGGGCCGCCGATGGGCGGCTGGACTGGACCCTGACGCTCTACCCGACCGATGCCTACGCGCAGGATGCGGACATGGAGACGGAGGCATATACCGACTTCGTCCTGGCCGGCATGAAGCTGGACCGGGACGACCCGGTCGCGGCCTGGCGCGAGCTTCATGACGAGCAGCAACGCCTGATCGACTGGCTGGCCGGCAAGCGCGAGATCCACCTCACCGGGCCGGACACGGACCTGATCGTGAACATGAAGGACCGCGTCTGGGTGAATTCGGACGGCAAGCGGAACTTCCCGAGCGGCGAGATCTTCACCGGGCCGGTCGAGGACTCGGTGCATGGCCACATCCGGTTCTCGTACCCGGTCGTCACCGGCGGGCGGGAGATCCAGGACATCCGGTTGCGGTTCGAGCAGGGCAAGGTGGTGGAGGCGAGCGCGGCGAAGAACGAGGACTACCTCATCCGGACGCTCGACACCGATCCCGGGGCGCGGTTCCTGGGCGAGTTCGCGTTCGGCACGAACTTCGATATCCAGCGCTTCTCCAAGAACATCCTCTTCGACGAGAAGATCGGGGGTACCGTGCACATGGCGGTCGGTGCGGGCTATCCCGAGACGGGGAGCACCAACAGATCCGCCGTGCATTGGGACATGATCTGCGACCTGCGCCAGGGCGGCGAAGTGACCGTCGATGGGGAGCCGTTCCTCGTGGGGGGCCGGTTCGTCGTCTAGGCGCCCCCTGGGCTGTCGTGGTCCCTGGCTTCGGCGCGTCGGGAACGACCTTGCGTGTGCCTTGCCGCGTATCGGTGAGATGCTCCTGCCGTCATGGGCGTACGGACGCGGAAGGGCGGGCAACGTGACCGTTGGTCATGTTGGAAAAGCGTTCGCCTTGTACCTTGATGACGCACACGACAACACGCGCCTCGCGTACGGTGCGCGGGATCGGGATACCGGAGCGAGTGACGGGCGGAGCACCGGGCTGATGGAAGGCGGGGCGCAATGGACGGCGATGGGACTGGGGAGATGCCGCTGGCAGGAGGGTCCGTCAACCGGGTGACGCGGGTGGGCGAGACGGTGCGGCGCTCGACCGGGCCGTGGACGCCGACGGTCCACGCCCTGTTGCGTCATCTCGAGCGGGCGCAGTTCATGGCGTCTCCTCGCGTCCTCGGCATGGACGACCTGGGCCGGGAAGTATTGACCTTCTTGCCTGGTACC
>JBQCJS010000443.1:0-9388 GCA_051952485.1 Thermomicrobiales bacterium
ACGTTGGGCGGTGAACCCCGTGTGGTTCGCCCTGCGAACGACCGGAACGCCCAAACCCGGTCGTTCGCAGGGTCCGACAAGACGTCGGGCCGACCAGGCAGGCGAAGGACACCCAGGGCTCGATGAGCCTCCGCGCGAGTCAGGTGATACGACGATTCGGACATCCCGGCGGGCACGGTGCCAGCGGGAACGAGTGTAACAACGATCTGAGGAGGATCATCCATGGACACGGCCACCTGCCCGGAATGCGGCGCGGAACTGGAACTGGAAGGCGTGGAGAAGGGCGAGATCGTGCCCTGCCCGGAGTGTGGCGCCGATCTCGAAGTCGTGGGTACCGATCCCCTCGAGCTTGCGCTGGCGCCGGAAGAGGGCGAGGACTGGGGCGAGTAGTCCGGATCGGGGGCGGACGATCACCCACCGGTCGTTCGCAGGGGCCGACTTCATGTCCGCCCACCCATCGCGGCGGATCGAGTCGGGTCCGTCCGCCCAACGAGCGATCACACATCGGTCGCTCGTCAGGACCGGCTTCATGCCGGCCCACCAGGAAAACATCATCGCCCGTTTGACGGTCGAGGAGGACATCGTGAAGGCAGTAGGCGTGCTCTGCGCACGAGTGCGGGTTGAAGAGAAGCAGATCATCGCGGCGGTCGGCGTTGCCGGCGCGGCCGGGATGCCCGTGCCTCCTCCCAGCACGCCCCTGCCTCCCGGCCCGGCGTCGCTCGACCTGGCGACGCTGGGCATCGCGCAGGTGTCGACGTCCTCCGGCGAGGATGTCGTGATCGATTCGACGCTCACCGCGTTGATCGACCGCTGCCAGAACCGGACGATCGCGGCGATCAGCCTGCCGATCCTCCGGGCCAGCGGGATCACCGTGCTCGATGCCGGTCTCGCCGCCGACCGCAACCGCCTCGATGTCGCTCGCGTGCTGGCCACCGCCGGCATCGCGCGGCCACACACGCTGATCGCCTTCTCGGAGGAATCCGGGATCGAGGCGGCGCGGCGGATCGGCTTTCCGGCGACCCTGATGCCATTGACGCCCGGCCAGGCGGGCACGACGCTGCACGACGAGGACACCGCCGATGCCGTGATCGAGCATCGGGTCGTCCTCGGCAGCGATGCGGAGGCGATCGTCCTGATCCAGGCGGGCGCGCCCTCCGTGGCGGATCGCATCATGATCCACGTCGTCGGTGGCAAGGCCGTCGCCTTCGATGGGCCAATGCCGGATGCCGCCGCGATCACCCTCGCGGAGGATGCCGCGCGCGCGATCGGCGCCCGGATCGCCGGGATCGAGATCGCGACGATCGGCGGCCAGCAGGTCGTCTGGGATGTGCAACCGGTGGCGGAGTTCCGCCAGGCAACCCTGCTCGGTCCGGAGTCGATGGCCGACGCGATTGCGCGGGCTGCCCTCGACGGGGACCAGAGCGGCGACCGGATCGGCTCGCTCACGGCGGCGATCGATCGCCTGACCAGCGCCCACTGGAAGATGGATCGGGAGGCCCGGCATGATGTCGTCCTCAGCGCTTGACCCATCAACCGACCTGGCGGGCTTCACGCCGCAGGAGCGGGCGGACATCCAGCTCCTGCAGGACCTCGTCGCGATTCCTAGCCTCTCCCGGCAGGAATCGCACGCGGTGACCTACCTGCGCGGCGCGATGGCCGCCCGCGGATTCCGGATCCTGGAGAGCAAGGCCGGCAACGCGGTCGGCACCATCGGGTCCGGTCCGAAGCACATCGTCCTGCTCGGCCACATCGATACCGTGCCGGGCGAGATCCCGGTCCGGATCGAAGACGGCGAGCTGTGGGGACGGGGTGCGGTCGATGCGAAGGGGCCGTTGGCCACCTTCGTGGCTGCCGCCACCGCCGCCGCCAGCGAGCTGAAGGCGAGGATCACGGTCGTGGGCGCGGTCGGCGAGGAGGCGATTCACTCGCTCGGCGCCACCGAGGTCGCGACGTGGGATGCCCCGGACTTCTGCATCATCGGGGAGCCGAGCAGCTGGGACGCGCTCTGCCTCGGCTACCGGGGCTCGCTCTCCCTGCTCTACCACGCCGAGGCCAACATGCGGCACACGGCGGGGCCGGGCGAATCGATCGCGGAGACGGCGGTCGCGTTCTGGAACGCGCTCGTGGCCGAGGCGACTGCCCGGAACGACGGCGCGAAGGGCGCATTCGACCAGATCGGCCTCTCGCTGCGGGCCTTCAACACCACGAGCGACGGGCTGACGGAGGCGGCGGATCTCTCCATTGGCATCCGGTTGCCCGCCAATCTCGATGTCCCCGGCCTGCTGGGCACGATCGAGGCGCTGGCGGCGGCCGGAAACGCGCGCATCTCCGTCGAGGGATTGCAGGAGGGCTATCGCACCACCAAGCAATCGAAACTGGTGCCACCCTTCCTGCGCGCGATCCGCGACGAAGGAGGATCGCCGTCGTTCAAGGTGAAGCTCGGCACATCGGACATGAACGTGGTCGGTCCGGTCTGGAAATGCCCGATCGCGGCGTACGGCCCCGGCGATTCGTCGCTGGACCATACCCCTGAAGAGCGGATCGTGCTGGACGAGTACCTCCGCGCGATCCGCGTCCTCAGCCGGGTACTTGCCTCGTTCGTCTAGAACCGCCCCAGCCCTCGTCGATGCAGCCCTGGTGGCCGCCCCGTAAGGCGGCCACCGCCCGCAGCAACCACTGCGAGGGCGGCATCTACGGACTACCGCGATCCCGCAGGAGCCTTTCTGTCATGGTCACCATCAGCCGCGGGCACGGCCTGAAACTCGGCGTGCTCGTCTCCTTCCTCCGGCAGGAGGAGAAACTGATCCTGAACGCCGCCCGCGCGCGCGGGATCGACGTCACATCCGTCTTCGACCGCGAGCTGGTGCTGAACCTCTCGGCCCCCACCGCCGCCGAAAGCGGCGTCCACTTCGATGTGCTGCTCGATCGCAGCGTGGTCCACTCCCGCGCGGGCTATACGCTCTTCGCGATGCAGCGCTGGGGCATCCCGACGCTGAACTCGGCGGAGGCGGTTTCCGTCTGCGACGACAAGGCGCGGGCAAGCATGGTGCTGGAGGCGGCGGGCATTCCCTCGCCGCGCACCTTCGTCGCCTACTCGGTCGAGTCGGCCCTGCAAGCCTGCGAATCGCTCGGCTATCCGGCCGTGCTGAAACCGGTGACGGGGTCCTGGGGACGCCTGATCGCGAAGGTCAACGGTCCGGAGCAGGCGAAGGCGATCATCTCGCAGAAGTCGGAGCACGGCTCCTTCCACCACGAGATCTACTACATCCAGGAATTCATCGAGAAACCGGGTCGCGACATCCGCGCCTACGTCATCGGCGGCAAGATCGTCGCGGCGTCGTACCGGACCTCGGAACACTGGATCACGAACGCGGCGCGGGGCGCGGTTTCGGTGCCCTGCCCGGTGACGCCGGAGATCGAGGACCTGGCGCTGCGGGCCTGCGAGGTGGTCGGGGCGCGGTTGGCGGGCGTCGACCTGATCGAGACAGACGAGGGCCTGAAAGTCATCGAGATCAACACCGGCGGCGAGTTCAAGGGCCTGATGACGACCACGGACCGCGATATCGCCGGGGAGATCGTGGATGAGGCGGTCCGGGTCGCCGAGGAGGGATTGTCCGACATGCAGCCCCAGGCGCTGATGCGGGCGGTGTAGCGAGAGGGGTTTCGCCTCCGTAGATGCGGCCCTTGTGGCCGGCTTGGTGAGGGCGGCCACAAGGGCCGCATCTACGGGACACCATCATCCTGTGCAGCCTGACAAGGCCTCGTGAATTCGGCATAATGGAAGAGTTGCAGCGCGGAAGGGGACAGGGCCGGATCGAGGACGCCCACGAGCGAGCGGACGAATGGTGTGAGGTCCGCAGGTGCGTTCGATTCGGAGAAGACCCCGGAGCTGCCGGAAGAACGTCGGCGGGATCTCCCGTCGATCAGTAGAACCGGCCGGATCGCCCCCGATATCGGGCGAAGGGTGCGCCCGGGGAGCATGCTCCACCGGCACCCGAAAAGGCGGTTGCCAGCGATGGCACAGCGAACAAAGGTGGTACCACGGCGCGGAGTCCGCCGTCCTTTGGACGAATGACTCCGCGCCTTTTTTCATACCGATCCAGACGATCCGGGAATGCAGGTACTTCGGCGGGACGATCCCGCCGGGAAGGAACGTTCCGTGTCCGTTGTGCTCGATCCCTTCGCCACCCGCATCGATCCGGAGGCTCCCCTCACCGTCGGGGTGCTGCTCTCCCGCGTGCGCGTCGAGGAGAAACTGCTGCTCACCGAGCTGGAGTCGCGGGGCGTCACCGTCGTCCGCTTCGACGACCGCGAGTTCACGCTCGACATCCAGCATCCGTCACCGGCGATGCTCGCCTGCGATGTCTTCCTGGAGCGGTGCATCAATCACCTGCGTGCGCTCTACACGTTGCGCGTGCTGAACGACTGGGGCATCGCCACCGTCAACACCTACGACGTGGCGAACATCTGCGGCGACAAGCTGCTGACCACCACGGCGCTGGTGCGGGCGGGCATCCCGACGCCGCGCACGCGGATTGCCTACACGCCGGAATCGGCGATCGAGGCGATCGAGGAACTGGGCTACCCCGTCGTGCTGAAGCCGGCGGTCGGGTCGTGGGGGCGCCTGCTCGCCCGCGTCAACGACCGCGATGCGGCGGAGGCCCTGCTGGAGCACAAGGTGACGCTGGGATCGTTCCATCACGGCGCCTTCTACATCCAGGAGTACGTCGAGAAGCAGGGGCGCGATATCCGGACCTTCGTGGTCGGCGGCGAGACGATCTGCGGCATCTACCGCGAATCGCCGCACTGGATCACGAACACGGCGCGCGGCGCGAAGGCGAGCAACTGCCCGATCACGCCGGAGCTGGCCGAGCTTTCCAGCGCGGCCGCAGCGGCGGTCGGCGGCGGGGTGGTCGCGATCGACCTCTTCGAGACGGCGCAGGGGCTCCAGGTGAACGAGGTCAACTACACGATGGAATTCCGGAACAGCATCGATACGACCGGGGTGAACATCCCGGCCCGGATCGTCGATTACGTGCTGGAAGTCGGCGCGGCGGCCCGGAGCCGTCGCCTGGAAGCAGCGATCGCCTGAACCGGGCCGACCCTTCGGCCCCGCGTCGGACCGGCATGCGGCTGGTCCCTACGCATGAACGTCTATCCGTCGCACGGAGGAACACGCATCACATGGTCACTGTCGCCATCATCGGAGGGTCCGGATATGCCGGGGGTGAACTGGTTCGCCTCCTGCTCGGGCACCCGGACGTCACGCTCACGCAGGTCACGTCGGAGCGGAACGCGGGCAAGTTCGTCCATTCCGTCCATCCCAACCTGCGCAAGCGCACCACGCTGAAGTTCATCAGGAGCGCCGACCTGACGCCGGTGGACGTGCTCTTCCTGGCGCTGCCGCACGGCGTCTCGATGGAGAAGCTCCCGGAGGTCCGCGATCTCGCGCCGGTCATCATCGACCTCAGTTCGGACTTCCGGCTGAACGATCCGGGCGACTACCCGACGTGGTACAGCCACGAGCACAACGACCTGGAGGCGCTCGGGAAGTTCGTCTACGGGATGCCGGAACTGCATCGCGAGGAGATCCGCACGGCGGACTGGATCGCCAGCCCGGGCTGCATGTCCACCACCTCCATCATCGGCCTCTACCCGCTCTTCCAGGCGGGCGTCGTCGATCCGTCCATCCCTGTGGTCGTCGAGGCGAAGACGGGATCGTCCGGCTCGGGCGGTTCGCCGGGCCTGTCGTCGCATCACCCGGAGCGTGCGGGCGTGGTCCGCTCGTTCAAGCCGACCGGGCACCGCCATACGGCGGAGATCGTCCAGGAATGCACGTTCAACGGCGTGACGCCGCGCATCTCCTTCTCCGCGACCTCCACGGACGCGGTGCGCGGGATCGTGGCGACCTCCCACGTCTTCACGACGGAGAAGGTGGCGGACAAGGACCTGTGGAAGATCTACCGCGCGGCCTACAAGGATGAGCCGTTCATGCGGATCGTGAAGGAGAGCAGCGGCATCCATCGCTATCCGGAACCGAAGATCCTCTCCGGTTCCAACTACGGCGATGTGGGCTGGGAGATCGACCCGCATTCGAACCGGGTGGTGGTGATCGCGGCCACGGACAACCTGATGAAGGGCGCGGCGGGGCAGGCGGTGCAGGCGTTCAACATCCGGATGGGCTTCCCGGAGGAGACGGCCATCGACTTCCCCGGCCTGCACCCGGTGTAGGGAACGATTCGGCGTCGGCTGGCCGTCGCAAACGATGCCCGCCAACCACGAAACACCGCTGTCATGTTGAGCGAAGCGAAACACCCCCGCGCGAAGCGCTTCCGGCGGGCCATATGCCCACAATGGCGGAGGCCCCCTGAATAGCAGCGTACCGTGTCACGTGCAGCCTTGGGCGGCGAACCACAAGGGTTCGCCCACCGAACGACCGGACTGGCGGGCGGTTCGCCGTTTGTGGGGGCCGACTTCATGTCGGCCCGATCGAGCGATGACACAACACATGAGGCAAGACGGTCCGATCGGGACGATACGAGTCGTCGGTTCCAGCGATACTCGGGGAATGCGACGTCTGGCGGCCACAAGGGCCGCATCTACGGGAATGCGGAGATCCATAACACGGGAGGAGCAGTCAGCCAATGCTTGTCGTCAAGATCGGAGGGGGCAAGGCCATCGACATGGATGCCTACGCCCGGTTCGCGGCGGATGTCGCCACCATCGACGAACCCCTCGTCATCGTCCACGGCGGCAACGCCGAGTTCTCCCAGCTCTCCGAGGCGCTGGGGATGCCGCCACGCATGCTCGAATCGTCCTCCGGGCGCGTCTCCCGCTACGTCGATGCGGCGACGATGGACGCCATGCTGATGACCTACGCCGGCAAGGTGAACAAGCGCCTCGTCGCGGCCTTCCGCCACGCGGGCGTGAACGCCGTCGGCATCAGCGCGATCGATGGCGGCATCGCGGTCGGCAAGCGCAAGCCGGTGATCCGGGGCACCGAGGATGGCAAGGCGCGCATCTTCCGCGACGATCATGCCGGATCGGTGAAGGATTTTGATCCCACCTTGATCCAGGTCCTGATGGATGCCGGGTATGTTGTGCTCGTGACACCGCCCGCCCTCTCCGACGAGGGCGTGCCGATCAACATCGACGGCGACAAGCTCGCGCTCGGCCTCGCCGAGGCGATGGGGGCACGGGGCCTGCTCTTCTTCTCCGATACCCCCGGCCTGCTCGCCGACCGGTACGACGAATCCACGCTCGTCCGCTCGCTGGACGCCTCGCATCCGGAGGAGGCGCTGACGGCGGCCTCCGGGCGGATGATCGTGAAGGTCGAATCGGCGCTCAAGGCGATCGAACGGGGAGTCGGGCAGGTCATCTTCTCCGATGCGCGGGTCGAACGTCCCATCACGCGGGCGCTGGCCGGTGAAGGCACGGTGGTGCGGGCGTCGGGTCCCATCGCCGCGACCGCATCCACATCCACATCCACCAGCGATGGAAACGAGGCATAGGCGTGGGCAAGGTGCAGGCGGTCGTCTTCGACTTCGGCGAGACACTGGTCAACGAGACGCGGATGTGGGAGACGGTCGCCACGGTGGCCGGCATCCCCTTCTTCACGCTGGCCGGGGTGCTCGGCGGCGCCATCGAGCGCCGGATGCCGCATCGCGCGGTCTTCGATGAACTCGGGATCGCGCCGATCGAGCCGTTCCAGCATGGCTACGTCCTCCAGCACGAGGACTTCTACCCGGACGGCATCGCGGCCCTGAACGCGCTCCAGGAGCGCGGCCTGCGCCTCGGCATCGCGGGGAACCAGCCGTCGGGCGTGGTGGAGCAGCTCGCCGGCCTCGACCTGCCGCTGGACCTGATCGCCTCGTCCAGCACGCTCGGCGTCTCCAAGCCCGATCCCCGCTTCTTCGAGCAGATCGCGACCCAGCTGGGTCTCGCGCCGAACGAGATCGTCTACGTCGGGGATCGCCTCGACAACGACGTTCTGCCGGCGCTCTCGCTGGGGATGCACGCCGTCTTCATCAAGCGCGGCCCCTGGGGATACATCCACTCCTCGTGGCCGCAGGCCCATCGCGTCGAGGACACCATCGCCTCGCTGGCGGAGATCGAAGGCATCATCGACCGGATCGAAGCCGGTGGCTGAGATGGCGTCTCTCCCTCCGCTGGACGGCATCCTCACCCGGCCGCCGCGCCTGCTGGCGACGGTCGGGCTGCCCTTCTCCGGCAAGTCGACCGCCGCCCGCGCGGTCGCGGAGACGCTGGGCGCCGATCTCGTGGCGGTGGACGACATCATGGTGAAACTCCCCGCCGGAGCGACCCAGCAGGATCTGTGGATCGCCCGCTATCGCATCGCGCATGGCCGCATCGGCGAACGCCTGGCGCAGGGCGCGTTCGTCGTCTTCGATGCGGTGAACCACCGGCGGCACCAGCGGAATCGCCTCCGCCGGATCGCGGATCGTGCCGGGGTCGGCATCCGCTTCCTCTGGATCGCGACGCCGGAAGCGGTCGCGCTCGACCGGCTGCGGCGCAATCATGCCCATCCCACCCGCCCGGACGTGCCCGAAGCGGAGTTTCGCGCCATCGCCAGCGCCTTCCAGGCCCCGGACGCGGAAGCGGATGTGCTGCGCTACGATGGACTGATCCCGCTCGCCCGCTGGGCGGACGAACTCGCCGACGCCCTGACGATGCGCGACGACCTGCACAGCGATGGCGGGCTCGCCTTCCGTCGATGCTGAACGATCCTGGATACCATCGACGTTCAATCGCCTGCTCACGGCCGCACACACGGGACCATCTCGCCGCACCTAGCCAGGAACGCATGCCATGACCGACACCACCGCTTTCCCCACCGCCGTCGACCAGATCCTCGAGGTCGAGAAGACGCACCAGATCCCGCTCTACGCCAAGCGCGACATCGCCCTGGTCCGGGGTGAGGGCGCCTATCTCTACGACAGCGACGGCAACCGCTACCTGGACGCGATGAGCAACTACGGTGTGGCGGCGCTCGGGCATGCGCACCCACGCTTCGCGCAGGGACTCAGCGACCAGCTGCTGACCCTCACCACCTGCCACCAGAGCTTCGGCAACGATGTCCGCGCCGCATTCCTGGAAGAGGTCGACACCATCGCGCCGGAGGGTGTGAAGCGGTCGTTCGTCTCCAACTCCGGCACGGAGGCGGTGGAGGCGGCCCTGAAGTTCGCCCGCGCCGCGACCGGGCGCCCCTCACTCGTCGCCCTCAAGCGCGGCTACCACGGTCGCACGTATGGCGCGCTCTCCGCGACCGCCGACAAGAAGTACCGCGACGCCTTCGAGCCGCTGCCGATCCCGGCGACCCACGTCGCCTTCAACGATGCCGAGGCGCTCGCCGCCGCCGTCGACGAGA
>JBQCJS010000444.1:0-8466 GCA_051952485.1 Thermomicrobiales bacterium
TCGGCGACGGACTACGCGATCAGCGATCCCCGCGTGGAGCAACTCGTCGCGGACCTCAACGCGCTGCCGGGCGTGTTGGGCGCGCGGATGATGGGCGGCGGCGAGGGAGGCCCCGCGCTCGCCCTGATCGAACGCGCGCGGGCGGACGCCATCGGCGCGGCGCTCGCGGAGGGGTATTTCGCAGCGAATCCATCGCGGACGCCCGCCGCCGAGCGCTTCCAGGTCTGCGTCTTCGGGCCCGGCGCACACACCGAAGCATAGTTCGGGACATGGGGGAGCCTTTCTCCCCCACCGGTGTCCACACTGCATCCAGCATCGTCACGACGAACGGCGAGCCCAAATGGATGGGCTCGCCGTTCTGTCATGTACTTTCGTAGATCAGTAACCCTGCGTCTGGTCCACCACGTTCAACAAATCCTCGCCATCGCGGTACCGCCGCACCTGCTCAACACAGAGGTCGATCAGCCGGGGCCGTACCATCGGCGAGTTTCCGGAAGTGTGGGCCGTGATGAAGACGTTCTCCATGCCCCACAACTCGGAATCCTCGCCCAGCGGCTCGGGATCGGTCACATCGAGCCCTGCGCCCGCGACGTGGCCCGACGTCAGTGCCGCGATCAGCGCATCCTGGTCGACGGTCGTGCCGCGCCCCAGGTTGTAGAAGTACGAACCGTCCTTCATCGCCGCGAACCGGTCGGCGTCGAAGAGCTTCGTCGTGTCCGGCGTGAACGGCAGCACGTTGATGACGTGGTCCGCCCGCCCCAGCGCCGTATCCAGATCGTCGAGGGCGATCACCTCGTCCACATGGGGCGGCAGCGCACCGCCAACCGTTCGCCGCAGGCCGATGACCTGCATGTCCAGTCCCTTGGCGCGGCGGGCGATCTCCAGGCCGATGGCGCCAAGTCCGGCCAGCACCACCGTCTGTCCCCCGAGTTCGAAGGTGTCCCGGCCGGCGTACCAGTCCTGCCAGTGCCGCTCCGCCTGCGAGCGGAAGAGGCCGGGCAGCTTCCGCGCGAAGGTCAGCATCAGCGCGATGGCGTGCTCCGCCATGTTCGGAGCGCTGATCCCACTGCTGTTTGTCAGGATCAGGCCACGATCCGTGAATCCGGGCACACTGAGGATGTGCTCCACACCCGCCGCGCCGATATGGAACCAGCGGAGCCGACTCGCGGTAGCCAGTGCCTCCTCCGAGATCCACCAGCCGATCGCCATGTCGGCGTCGGCCAGCGCGCCAACGTCCTCGCGGGGATCGCCGAGCGAAACATCGATGTCCGGAAAGGTGGCGGCGATCCGATCGCGCATCGGTTCGGCATCGGGGATCAGGATGACGATCTTCTCGATCGGGGCACGATCGGTGGCGGGCGCGGCGAGGGAATGGCTTCCGGTCATCGGGGCGGTGGTCCTTCGGGTTGGGGTCGCGGCGGGATCAGGCACGACGGCGTGCGGATGCGATACGACGCGGCGTTGCGCCCGATGCTCCGATCATCCTAGAACGACGCATCGAACAACGACCAGCGGAGGAAGTAGACCAGGAACGCCGCCGCAACGAGCCAGACCGCCGGATGGACCTCCGATGCCTTGCCCCGGAAGAGCTTCACGAAGACGTAGGTGATGAATCCCGCCCCGATGCCGTTCGTGATGCTCATGGTCAGGGGCATCAGCAGCATCGTCACGACGACGGGCAGTCCCTCCTCGATGTCCCCGAACTGGATCGCGCCGGTCTTGCGCACCCGACCGTCCGCACCGACATCCTCCCGCTCCGAAAGCACGCCGGTCATCAGGAACCCGACGACGATCAGCGCGGGCGCGGTCGCCACCGTCGGGATGGCATCGACGAGGGCGACGAACGGCAGGGCCAGCAGGAAGAGCGCGCCGGTCACCACAACCATCAGGCCGGTGCGCCCCCCAACACTCACACCCGCCGCCGACTCGATGTAGGTCGTCGCGGACGATGCGCTGACCGCCCCACCGGCCGCCGCGCTGAGGCTGTCGATCAGCAGGGGCTTCTCGGCGTCCGGCAACTGGCCGTTCTCATCGAGGTAGCCCGCCTGCTGGCCCACCCCGATCAGGGTGCCCATCGTGTCGAAGAAGTCGGCGAGCATGAAACTGAGGATCGCGAGGATCGAGGTGAGCACACCGAGCTTCGTCCAGTAGCCGAACGAGAACTGGCCGACCAATGAGAAATCCGGGCCCGCGAAGGGATGATCCGGCCAGTGCGTGATGTCGCCCGGCACCACGAAGGCGGTGGCGGTGGCGATGAGCAAACCCCAGAGGATCGCGGTCTTCACGCCGCGCGCCATCAGGGCGACGGTGATCGCCAGGCCGACCACCGCGACGAACAGCGGCCACGTATTGAGCGGTGTCAGTTCGAGCACCATGCCGGAGGAACCGACCGGCGTGTCGTTGCCCGTCATGACGGTGATGAGTCCGGCATTCTTGAGGCCGAGGAAGAAGATGAAGAGGCCGATTCCGACGCTGATGGCTCGCTTGAGCACCAGCGGCTCTGCCTCCAGGACGTAACGGGGACGCCCGTCAGCACGAGCACGGTGATCAGCAGGCCCTCTGTGACGACGATGCCCATGGCCTCGGGAAAACTCAGCCCCATGCTCCCGACGAACGTGTAGGCCACCACCGCGTTCAGGCCGAGACCCGGCGCGATCGCCACCGCGCGGTTCGCGTAGAGACCCATCACGATCGACATGACGCCCGCGACAAGACAGGTCACGGTGGCGACCTGGGTTGTGGTCAGGGCCCCGTTGAAGGTGAGCGTCGCCGGATTGACGGCGATGATGTAGGCCATGACGAGGAAGGTCGTCACCCCCGCCATGAACTCCGTCCGGACCGAGGTGCCGAACTGCGAGAGCTTGAACTGCCGTTCGAGGATGCCTGTCGCCTGCGCCATCGTGTCCCTCCCCCGTGCGAACGCCCTGCGTCCCCATCATCGCATGCGGGCCCCGCGATGCGGCAGCATGGGTCGCCACCACAATGCCCGGGACCGATGGTGACATCGGTTCCGGGCATACCCAGACACATTCCCTGCGGTCCAGCGACCATCAGCCGCCGATCTGCGACATCCCACGCACCGTCATCCGGTCGCCCTCGGCCACGCGATGCCCCCACGGCTTGTTCCAGATCCCGGTCCGCAGGTGATCCAGCAGGTCCGCGTCGGTGTCGCCGCGACGCATCCGGTCCCGCAGCGTGACTTCATCCGGACGAAGCAGGCAGAGCCGCAGGTTACCGTCCGAGGTCAGGCGGACCCGGTTGCAGGTCTCGCAGAAGGGCTCCGAGATCGGCGAGATGAACCCGATGGTGCCCTTCGCCCCGGGAATCCTCCACACCCGCGCAGGGTCCGAGGGATCGGCGGAGACATGCTCCAGCGGACCGAACTCCGCCTCCAGCCGCGCCTGCGTCTCCGCCGAGGTCACCAGGCCCTCGTCGTACACGACGCCCACGCCTTCCATCGGCATGATCTCCAGGAAGCGGACCTGCCAGTCCTTCTCCAGGGTCAGGCGTGCCATCTCCGCCACCGAGAGGTCGTTCTGACCCTTCAGCACGACGGTGTTCAACTTGATCGGCGTCATGCCGACGGCATCCGCCGCCTCGATGCCCTTCCAGACGAGATCGAAGCGGCCGCCGCGTGTCATCGCCTTGAACCGGACCGGGTCCATCGTGTCGATACTGACGTTCACCCGGTCGAGGCCCGCATCCTTGAGGTCGGCCGCCATGCGCCCAAGCAGCAGCGCGTTGGTCGTCATCGAGACCTCGCGGATGCCGGGAAACGCCTTCATCTGCCGGATCAGGTCGACCAGGTGGGGGCGGATCGTCGGCTCGCCGCCGGTCAGGCGAAGCTTGGTGAATCCGAGTTGGGCGAAGAGCCCGACCAACCGGATCAGTTCCTCATCGGTTAGCATCTCGTCGCGCGGCTGGAACTTCATGCCCAGTTCGGGCATGCAGTAGACGCACCGGAAGTTGCACCGGTCCGTCAATGAGATGCGCAGGTAGTTCATCGGGCGCCCGAAGGCATCGCGCGGGCCGGGCGCATCGCTCTGCGGCACCGGCCGCGGCGCGCTCTGGCGCAAGGAAGAGAGGGGGACGATGGTTGCCATGGAGGGAGCCTTCCTGGACGATGACGGGCAGGTCGCGGGCACTGACCCTCGCGCGAATGAAACGAGATCGGAACGACGCCTGTCATCGGAATCCGTATGGCAAGGCTACCAACCGCACGGCCTCTCGTCAACGCTCGAATGGTCAGCGCCTGACGCGACCGACGGCATCAGGAGGATTTCCAGACCTCCTGCAACTCGCGGTAGTCCAGCAACACGACACCCGCCGCCTGCATCGCTTCCTGCGCCACTGCTGACGTGAGGAAGGCATAGTCGGCATAGCGCGTCCGCCACATCGTCGGCTCAAGCGCGCGGGCCTCGTCGCTCCCGATGCTCGGATGGACTGCCCATTCGGTCAGCCCCTCCGGCAGGGTCCGCAGGAGTTCGAGGTATCGCTCCCGCTTCGTTGGCAGGTCCATGTGATAGCTGTCCAGCACAGGATGGTCGACGGTGGGCAGGCCGGAGGCGCGCAATGCCTCGCCGTGTTCGCGACGGTGGACGCGCATCGCCAGCCCATACTCCTTCGCCAGCCGCACGGTGAGCGCGAAGATGTCCTCGCGGCCGCCATCGGCCAGCGAATGCCAATCGAGATGGCTGGGCTTCGGCCCTTCGTCCAGCACCCGTTCGATCTGGGCGCGGAACTCGATTTCGACCTCGTCGATCTTGGCATCGCGCAGCACGACATCCCGATCCGCCCAGATCCGGAAGTGCCCGTTCCCATCGACCAGTGAACGCACACGATCCACCGGGCTGACCGGCCCCCAGCGGTAGGGCTCGAAGTCGCGCAGGATGGTCAGGTGAACCGCGAACGAGAGGACGGGATGATCCGCGAGGAAGGCCATCGCCCCGCACGACCAAGGGCAGGGGACCATGAGGCTTGTCGATCCGACGAGGCCTGCCTCGACCGCATGGGCAATCGCGGCATTCACGTTCTGGCCCATTCCGAAGTCATCCGCGTTGACGATCAGGAGGCGCGCGTCATGCGGATAGCCGAGCAGCTCATTGGCGGTGGGAACGCTCACGGAACCGTGTCACCCCTCCCTCGGCGCCAGCCAGCGTGGGATCAGGCGTCGAGGATCGTGTCGTCAGACGTGAGAAAGTGCTCCAGGTCGTCGTATTCCTCGGTGGACATCACCACGACCACATCGCCCCGATCGGCTTGGGCAATCGCCCGCTTCAGCCCATCGAGTTCGCCGGTCGCCTCCAGGCCAGCAGGCCGTCCGGTCGAGACGACACCCTCCTGGATCAGGAGGACGATCTCGTCCGCATCCCGTCCACGCAGGTAGTGGTTGGTGCGCTTGACGATCGTCACATCCGCTCCTTCGGCCGATGTGGTGCCAAGAATGCGCAGGGCATCGTCCGTCCGGTCGCCCGCGCTGCCGATCACGGCGAAGAGGCGGCCTCCGCGTTCTCCGGCAAAGGCCCGTCCCAGCGCGAGCAGGTGCACGAGCCCCGCCTCGTTGTGGGCGTAGTCGATGACGACGGAGACGCCCTGCTTCTCGAAGACGTTGAGCCGGCCCCGGTTCTGCGTGCTGTCCGGCTCGAACGAGGCAAGACCGCTGCGCACCTGGTCGAGCGGCATCCCGAACGCCAGGACCGCCGCGGTCGCGCAGAGCGCGTTCTCCACCATGTGCGCGGCCCGCCCACCGAAGGTGACCGGAATATCGCTCAGGCTGGTCACGATATCGGATATCCCCGCGTGATACCAGTGGATGAGGCCATCGCGCACGATCAGCGCCCAGCCGCCCGCCGCGACATGCTCCATCACGACCAGATGCGTGTGATTGCGCGTCACGAGGAACACCTGCGCCGGCGTCTTGTAGCGCATGGCCAGCACGAGGGGGTCATCGGCGTTGAGGACGATGTATCCTCCGATCTTCGTCACCTGCGGGAGGAGGGACTTCACCTCCGCCAGGCCCTCGATCGTCAGGACACCATGCAGCCCGAGGTGATCGGGCGAGACATTCGTCACCACACCGATGTCGCAGGTCTGGTAGCCGACGCCCCGCAGCAGGATGCCGCCGCGCGCGGTTTCCAGCACCGCGACATCGATCTCCGGGTCCTTCAGCACGTACGATGCGCCACTGGGGCCGGTGTAATCCCCGTAGATGCGCTCCTCGCCCTGGATGAAGACGCCGGCGGTCGATGTCCAGCCGACCGTATGCCCCGCGTTCATGAGGATCGCCGAGACGAGGCGGGTCGTGGTGGTCTTGCCATTGGTGCCGGTGATGCCGATCACCGCCACCCGCCGCTCGGAATCCTTGACGTAGGCGGGCACGTCGTCCGGGCCGATCGGGCGGGACTGGAAGTGCTGGAGGGCGCCGATCCGGACATCGAGATCGGATTGGTCGATCGCCCCGCTGACGAGATCGAAGGCAATGTGGGCCAGGTCCCGGGAGAACTTCCGCCGCAGCCAGCTCCAGGCGACGACGTTGTGCCCCGGCGTTTCCATGGCGCGGGTCACGATGTCCGGCCGGTCGGCGCCGCTCTGGTCGTGCAGGACGTTCACGACCTCGGTGAGGACCGTGAGCACCCGATCGACGTCGGCCTCGACGAGTTCCGGCGACGCGACGGTTTCTCCGACCACGAACGCCTCGGCCAATGTACTGACGCTCGGCGTCTCGTCGGGCTCGAACGCGATCTCCAGCTTGATCGCCGGGCGCAGCAGAAAGATGTTGGGACCATCCAGGTCCCTGATCTCGACCGTCTTCACCGCGCCCTCACCCTCATCACGCGTGGTCCCGGCGGCGGCCGGTCGTCATCACGCCCATCGCATCCACCAGTCGAACCCGGTCGCCGCCCCGGCCTACGCCAGGTAGGTCTGGAGCAGCACGACGATCACATTGTAGAGGCCGTGCGTGATCATCGCCGCCGTCGTGCCCATGTACTTCCGGATGTACCCGAGCAGGATACCGATCGCGAAGAGGCCGACCAGCACGAATGACAGACCGTATTGTGCGTGGAGCAACGTCCAGGTCAGTGACGCGAGGACGATCCCGAACCGCGGCTGGATCGCGCCCCGGAAGAGCGCCTCCTCACCGACGCCGGTCGTGAAGCCGAGCACGATCGCGCCGACCGGGTTCTGGACGCCAGTGGTCATCTGGTCGACGGTCTCGCGCAGGCTGTCCGCGTACCCGGGCTGGAACGCCACGGTGAGCGCCGATCCGATCATGCTCAGGAAGAAGGCAGGAATCACCGCCGCGATGGCAAGCGCTACGGTCCGCGGTGATGGCTTCGTGATGCCCAGGCGGGCGGTGGCCTCCGGGAACGATCGCCAGACCCGGTAGCCCACACACAGATAGGCGATCACGACGAAGGCTACGAACGAACTGATCAGGGCCGCCAGCGTATCGACCACCGAGAGGTCGCCGGTGCTGGCCGGTGCGGCATCGGTGATCGTGTACTGGAGCCCGGAAAAGGCGATCACCACGAGGATGCAGGCGAGCCCGGACATGTCGATCGGGCTTGTGGGATCGAGCGGCGTGACCCGGGCCAGCGCCTTCCGGAACGACCGGACCAACGGCAACCAGAGCGCGAGCCCGAGGCCCAGCACCATCGGGCCGGCCTCCAGCCGGTTCACCGACAGCGCCAGCCCGGCGACCGTGAGCAGGCCGCCCGGGATGCCGAAGAGCAGGTAGAGTCCGACGTAGGCCGAGCGATCGTGCTCCGCACGTCTCGCCCAGTAGACCAATCCCCATACCGCGCCGATGACGACAAGGAAGGCGATGATGCTCGAGATGATCTCCGTCATGGCGTGGGGAAATGCTCCTCTTCACCGTTGAACGCGGCGCCTGTGCCGCCGGTCGCTGCGGTTCCTCGAACCCCGGAACCGTGGCGCAAACCTCGACGTTGTGCGCCGCCGGATCGCATACGCCGGGAAGTATACGTGGCGGCATCGCCCGTTCGGCCCGTCCCAGCACGAATGCTAGACTTTCCCCGACGCCGGACCGCAATCCGCGCCCTGTCGACGACGCTGGCCGGTTTCCGGCCATCCGGACCCCTTGCGTGGAGCAGCCGTGACCGCCGATTCCCGGTCCGACAACCCATCGAAGCCGAAGCCGCGCCGGGGTGGACTCGGGCGCGGCCTCGACGCGCTCATCCCGACGGCACCGCCGGTCGCTGCAGCACCCGCGTCGACGCCACCGGCCGGCCAGGAGGGCGGCGCGGGCACGCCGCTCCTGGTCCCGATCGACCGGATTGCGCCCAATCCCTGGCAGCCGCGCACCCGCATGGACCAGCAGCAGCTCCAGGACCTCGCGGAGTCCATCCGCACCCACGGCGTGATGCAGCCGCTGGTCGTCTCCGGACCCTCCGCCGATGGCACCTACACGCTGATCGCCGGCGAGCGGCGTTGGCGCGCCTCCCG
>JBQCJS010000445.1:0-3107 GCA_051952485.1 Thermomicrobiales bacterium
AGCGTATCGATACGCCTCACCTCCACGCGGCCATCTGGATGCCAGCGGTCTCGGTGTTCGTCAGGGAACGTTCCGTCAAGAACCCGGCTACCTGCCGGAATCGATCCGGCCTGTCGTGGTGGTGGCATCTGTTCCTGCCCGTCCCCCCGCTGATGGTGGGGATGTGGGCGATACCAGCCGACAAAGGCAGCGGGTGCATGCAGGACGCCCTGCTTCTGCACCGATGAACGAAGCCGGTGAGGCCTCGTTCCGACCCTGGAACCCGCAGGACAGTCGCATGTCCCGTGCGAATCCAGTCTCACTCCGGCGATCCGTTCGCGCCGAGCATCACGTCCCGTGGCATCCCTCGCCGAATCGTGTTCTGGCGATGGGGAGCGGGCGGCTGCCCGGCGGCGACACTCGATCGGCCATACCCGATCGCCTCGCCGTTTCACGTTCGCCGATCGATCTCCTCGTTCCGGCCTCATTGCCAAGAAAGGACGGATAAGCGCCGTCATGAGCTTGGCCGGATGGCGATGGCAATCGATCGATTGCCTGCATCCTACGCCTGCCATCCGGTGCGGTCAATCACCCGAAGGAGGCAGGGGAAGGGCCTACTGGACTGGCTCAAAGGAGGGGCGAAGCCACCGCGAAGGCTCGCAGGGGCGGCTCCGTGGGGGCATCCTTCGCCAGGCCGAGCACCCGGAACCGCCCCATTCCTCCCGGATCGATCAGCCGCAGGACTGCCGCCTGCGCCTGGTAGTAATCGTCCAGGGAGGCATCGTCCTCCTGCTGCATGGCGAGCAGGAAATCCCCGAGGCCGAGGGCTGCCAGCGCGTCTCCCTGCGTCGTCAGACCGCAGGGAACCATGCCCGCCCCGGCTGCCGCGTTCATCAGGAGCGAGAAATCGACGTGGGCGGTCAGGTCCTGCTCGCCGATGGCATCCAGCGGATCGGCAGTGACGGCGTGATCGCGATACCCGCGCAACAACCCCTCCAGGCGATGCCCGGCGTACAGCTCCGGCGCCGGGTAGCCGTAGTCCACGATCAGGGCGTAGCCCCGGTCCAGGCCGCGGCCCACGTCGGCGATCCAGGTTGCCGCCGCCGGGCAGATCTCCAGGACGGAGCCCTCCGGCAGCGCCGCCACCGCGACGCCCTCCGCCGCCAGCCGCGTAGCCGGGTCGTATGCCGCCAGGGCCGGGACGAGCGGCCCTTCCACCAGTGCGAACCAGCCCGCCGCCTCGTCCCAGCCGACCAGCCGTTCCCGCAGGCTTCCGTTCCGCACGATGACCTGGTGGCAGGGGAGGGCGTCCACCACCTCGTTCGCCAGCGCTACGCCGACGATGGGCGAGGTCGCGGCCTCCCCTGGCGTCTCCAGGCTCACGACCTCGCCCAGCCCGACCTCCTCCATGGCAGCCAGCGCCTCCCGCAGGCGGTGGGTGTTGACGTCGCAGAGGCGATAGCGGGTCGCCGCGGCCACCTCGGGGTGATCGGTGGCGAGGGCGGCGAGGATGTCATAGGCGAGCGTGCCCATGCCCGGTCCGTATTCGCGGATGGTGAAGGGGTCCGGGCGTCCCAGCCGTTCCCAGCATTCCGCCACCTGCCGGGCGAGCGAGAAGCCGAAGAAGGGGTGCGTCTCCGGGGCGGTGAGGAAATCGCCTTCCCGGCCGGGGCGACGCGCGGGCGCCCGGTAGTAGCCGATCGCCGGTTCGTAGAGCGCGCGTTCCATGAAGCGGGCGACGGAGATCGGGCCGCGGGTGGCGATCTCCTCGTGAAGGCGCGCCACCAGCACCGGGTTGCTCGCCGCGAGCCGGTCCGGGTCGATCCCCGCGTTCCCGGTGTCTCGCGATGTGGCCGATAAGGTCGTTGCATCCATTGGTATAGTGTCTTTCACAGGAATGGCGGGCATTCTGGCGACGATCCTGCGTTGCCATCGGGAGGCCCGTCGCCAGTCGGGATCGCCGGCCGGCGCAGTCACGTGGGTAAGGATGACACCTTGGCAGGCAAACGACACACGGCGGCATTCATCTTCGGTACGGTGGCGGGCGGCCTGGCCGGGGCGGCGGTCGCGCTCTGGAAGACGCCGCATACCGGCGATGAGCTGCGCGCCGCCATCACCACCGTCACGGACCCGACGAGCACGTTCAATACGGAGCCGCGCCACTCCAGCAAACTGCTCGGCGCGGTGGAGTACGTGCTCGCGCCGGTTGTCGGGGTCGAACTGGGCAAGACCGCGAATGGCAGTGGCCCGGTTCCGCTCACGCCGTTCGATGCCGCGCAGGTCGCGTCGCCCGACGGGGACACTCCGACCGTTCCGGTCGAAACGGTCCCGGCACAGGACGTGCAACCTGCCGAAGGGTAGTGGAGACCACCGCTATCGCCATCGCACCGTCACCGAAAGGATCCAGCCGATGTTCAGTCACACGCGTACCGCCCTCAAGTTCCTCGTCTACGGGCTCATCATCGGGCTGCTCTTCGCGCCCAGCAGCGGCGAGGAGACCCGCCGCGAGCTGATGAACCGGGTGAAGGGCCTCATCGGCGGCTGATCTGGGGCCGGATCGTCGCATGCAGGGAGCGTTCCGCATCATGCCCAGCTTCTTCACGCTCAACGTCGATCTCGATGACCTGACCGATGCGATGTTCGCCTTCGTCACCGATCCCCTGCCCAGTCGCAACGATCGCCCGATCGTGCAGGAACTGGGTGATATCAACCACGATCTCGTCGATGTGCTGGAATGCATGGTGCTGGACGGCACGGACGAGCGCGACGATGTCGCGGCCTTCGTGAGCGCCGTGTTCGGGCCGCACGGCATGGGGCCCGCCAAGATCGAGTCGTGAGAGAGATTCGTGAAACCATGACGCCCCCGTTTCGAAACGGGGGCGTCATGGTTTTCGCTGCCTGTCGAAGTCCTGGGTGACGAATCGGCGTTCGGCGGGCGGCGCGGGCGGCACAATCAGATCATGGGCGAGGAGGATGCCGGCGATCTGGTCCGGTCGCTCCAGGACCAGCCGATAGACCGCCCGATAATATGGCTTTCTGGCGATGAACTGCCGGGCGGCATCCCTCCCGATCAGGTCTGCCATGCCTTCGACCTCCCAGTAGTTGATGGCGATGTGCAGGAGGTTGGA
>JBQCJS010000446.1:0-2116 GCA_051952485.1 Thermomicrobiales bacterium
CACGGTGGAAGCGCGGACCCAAGGACCCGAACCGGACAACATCACCAGGTATCCGCATTCGCCGGACGCTGCCCGGAAGATGGGATACTGTATACAGTTGGCTGACTGGTGGGGAGGGTACTGCCCATGAGACCTGTTGTCAAGGATGGGCCGCCCGGCACCGCCGATCCCCCGTCCCACGCCATGAGGATCCATCCATGCCCGACACCACGCCTGCCACCAGCACCGGGACCGCGCGCGATCCCCTCGGCATCCTCGCCGCCACCGCCCGCGTGATGCAGGGCGCGCGATCCGTCCGCATCGATGACAGGGCGATCGCGCGGATGGCCGATGCCTTTGTGGCGCAGGAGACCGCCATCCCGCCGTGGGACGCCACCCTCCACTACCAGGGCCACGCGGACGCCAGCGACCCGGAGGGCGCGGCGAGGACCGCCGGCTGGGTCCTCGCGCTCGATGCGCTCAACTTCTGCTTTTGGGCGCAGGGCGACGATCCGTACGACCGCTGGAAGGTGGCGTGGCGTGGCGCCATCCACGACGGCTACGACGCCCTGGCGGCCGCGCTCTCCCGCGCCGTGGACGACGGGTATCCGCTCTGGGACGCGGGGTGGCTGGCGTCGCTGGACGAGGGGACCCTGCGGGACATCCTGCGGCCGATTCCGGGTTTCCCGGAGATTCCCCTCTTCCCGGAACGCCTCCATCACCTGCGCGAGCTGGGCGCGGCGCTGCTGGCGCTCCCCGGCGATCCCGGCTCGCCGCCTGTCGTCCGCCTGCTGGAGCGGGCCGATGGCTCGGCCGTGACGGTGGTGCAGGAGGTGGCCGCGCGGATGCCGTCCTTCGACGACACGGCCAGCTGGCACGACCTGGACACCGGCGAGGTCGTCCGGGTGCCCTTCTTCAAGCGGGCGCAGATCCTCGTCGCCGATCTGGCGGGTGCGCTGGACGGGCATCCCCTGGGGAGGTTCCACGACCTCGATGCGCTGACCGCCTTCGCGGACTACAAGGTCCCGCAGGTGCTGCGCCGGCTCGGCATCCTCACCTACACGGCCGATCTCGCCACGCGTGTCGCCCGCCGCGATCGCCTCCCGGCCGGAAGCGCGGAGGAGATCGAGATCCGCGCGGCGACGGTCCAGGCCTGCGAGGGCATCCGGCGCGCCCTGGCCGCACGCGGGCGCGCCGTGGATGCCTTCGAGGTCGACTGGCTGCTCTGGAACGCCGGACAGTCGCTGCCACCCGGCGCGGAGCCGTATCACCGCACCATCACCATCTTCTACTGATCGCGTGGCCACCGCCCCGCTCGAACGACCCCGGACGAACGACCGAGAAGAGGGCCGCCTGATCCACAGGCGGCCCTCTTCGCGGTCAGGGAATGGTTCACCCTCGGATCAGGCGATCCGGCGATGGTAGATGCGCATGGCGAGCACGTAGGCAACCACGAGCAGGCCCGCACACCAGGCCAGCGCGATCCAGATCTCCGAGCCGGCCGGTTGCCCGGTGACCAGGTTGCGGATCGAGTCGACGATGGACGTCACCGGCTGATGCTCGGCGAAGGCCCGCACCGGTCCCGGCATGGTATCCGTCGGCACGAAGGCCGAACTGATGAACGGCAGGAAGATGAGGGGATAGGAGAAGGCGCTCGCCCCATCGGCCGAGGTCGCGACGAGCCCCGGGATGACGGCGAGCCAGGTAAGGGCGAGCGTGAACAGGAGCAGGATGCCCGTAACCGCAAGCCAGGCCAGCACCCCCGCGTCCGAGCGGAAGCCCATCACGACGGCCACGACGATGACCACGACGAGCGAGATGAGGTTTGCGACGAGCGAGGTCAGTACATGCGCCCACAACGCGGACGACCGCGCAATCGGCATCGACTGGAACCGCTCGAAGAGGCCGCTCTTCATGTCCAGGAAGAGCCGGAAGGCGGTGTAGGAGATACCAGAGGCAATGGTGATGAGCAGGATGCCCGGCAACAGGTAGGTCACGTAGGAGCCGGAGCCGGCATTGATCGCGCCGCCGAAGACATAGACGAAGAGCAGCAGGAAGGCGATCGGCATGATCGTGGTCGTGATGATGGTGTCCACGCTTCGCGTGACATGACGGAGCGATCGACCCAGCAGGACGG
>JBQCJS010000447.1:0-4899 GCA_051952485.1 Thermomicrobiales bacterium
CCCCCACCGACCCTCATCCCGACCTCGCTGCTCTCCCCACGCGAGGAGGAGGTCCTGCATCTGCTCGTGGCGGGCCGGACGAACCGCGCCATCGGCCAGGAGCTCTTCATCAGCGAACGCACCGTGGAGAAGCACGTCCTCCACATCATGACGAAACTCGATCTCGATTCTCGCACCGGGATCGTCGCCTGGGCCGTCCGCAACGGCGTCGTGGCGTAGGCAGGGAAGGCCCTTAGGCGCGAACGGCCGGCTCCGGCTCGTCGGCCCAGCTCGGATCGGTCGTGAGCACCGTCCGGCGCAGGATCAGCATGGCCACGCCCACTCCCACCAGCGAGAAGCTGAACCAGAACGCTGCCGGCAACGGCCCGATGTAGAGGCTGTCCGTGCGGATGCGCTCGATCAGGTACCGCACGATCCCGTAGGCGATCAGGTAGATCCAGGCGATATCACCGGGCCGCAGCCAGCGCAGCCTCGGCGCGCGCAGCACCAGCCACGCGAGCACCGCCGCGTTCGCCACATCGAAGACCGATTCGTAGAGGAAGGTCGGGTGGAAGGTCGCGAACCCCTCGTAGCCGGGCGGCCGGTGCGCCGGGTCGATCCGCACCGCCCACGGCAAGGTGCTCGGCGTCCCGAAGGCCTCCTGGTTCGCCCAGTTCCCCCACCGCCCGATCGCCTGGCCCAACGCCAGCCCCGGCGCCATCACATCGAACCAGCGGAAGACCGGTTGCTCGTGCCGCAGGCAGTAGACGACCGCCGTCGTCACCCCCGCCACGATCGCCCCGTGGATCGTCATCCCGCCCAGCCGGACGTTGATCGCCTCGGCGGGATGCTGCACGTAGAAGTCCCACTTCAGCATCACGTAGTAGGCGCGTGCGCCGACCAGGCCGATCACCACGATCCACGGCACCATGTCGAGCAGGAAATCCGGATCGAGATCGCGCCGCTTCGCCAGCCAGCACGCCAGCCCGACGCCACAGACCATGCCCAGCAGGATGAAGATGGCGTACCAGCGGATGTCCAGCGGCCCGATCGAGAAGGCCGTTGGACTGGAAGGGCTCGGCATGGCAGTGTCCCGGCGAATGGGCGTTGCGCCGGCATGTCCTCGGCGCGATCGACCGTTCGTCTGTAGGGACCGAGTGGTCCCGCGTGTCGGTCCGAGTCAAGGCTATCGGGCGCTATCCAGCACCCGCAGCAATGAAATTCACGATCTCCTCGGCAGATGGCAGCGCCGCGATCGCCCCCGGCTTCGTGGTGGCGATCGCCCCGGCGGCCATCCCGAACCGGATGTCCTCGTCGCTCACCGCGCCCCAGCCGCCCGCGATCAACCGCGAGAGCAGCGCCGCGGTGAAGGCATCGCCCGCCCCGGTCGGCTCGACCGCATCGACCGCGAAGACGGGATGGGCCGACCACGCCGGCGCGCCCGCGATCCGCCGCCGCGCCCGCACCTCCCGCCCGCCGTCCGTGATGACCACGACCGGCGCCGGGAAGGTATCGAGCATCGGCATCGCGTCCGCCATGCTGGCGGTCCCCCACAGCGCCTCCGCATCGTCCAGGCTCAGCTTGATCACCGTCGCCCGCGCCATCAGCGGCTCGCAGGCCGCACGCAACGCGGCCAAGTCCGGCCAGAGCGTGGGCCGCACGTTGACATCGAAGACGAGCGGAATCCCCGCCTCCGCCGCGACCGTCGCCGCGTGCTCCACGGCCTCCCGCGACGGGGATGCCGAGAGCGAGACCGAGCCGAAGACCAGCGCCTCCACGCGATCCGCGTCCAGGCCCAGCGCATCGACATCGGAAGCCGCCAGCAGGCGGTCGGCCATCCGTACGAGCCGGAAGCAGCCATCGCCGCGCCGGTCCTTCCACGCATAGGCGATCGTCGTCTCTGCCTCGGCCGTCTGGCGGACGTGCGCGGTGTCGACCCCCTCCGCCCCCATCAGCGCCACGAGACGATCGCCGAACGGGTCCTGCCCGACCACGGAGGCCATCACCGCGGGCACGCCGAGCCGGGCGAGGCCGACCGCGACGTTCATCGGCGCCCCGCCCTCGCGGATGGTGAGTGTCCCGGCGTTCGAGAGATCCGTCTCCGGCCCGGCGATGAGGTCGATCAGGCATTCGCCGATGGAGACCACCGGCCTCTGGGAACGGGATGGGGACGGCGTCTGGCTGCGCACCATCGGGCTGGTCAACTCGCCTTCGCCTGTGCGCGCGGCATGTCGCGCTCCACGCCGGTCACGTCGCGCACGCTCTCCAGGCGGTGCATGATCCGGCTGAGCTGCCCCACCCCCTCGACCTCGATCGTCAGCAGCAGGGTCACCGTGCGGTCATCGTGCGTCTGCGTGAGCACGGAGAGGATGTTCACCCGCTCGTCGGAGAGGAGGGTGCTGACATCGCGCAGGAGGCCGACCCGGTCCAGCGCGTAGAGGCGAACCGGGACGGGATGCGTCTCCGCGATCTGGCCGCCCCAGGAGACCGGCACCAGCCGCTCCGGATCGGGCATGTTCACGATGTTCACGCAGTCCGTCCGGTGGTAGACCACGCCGCGGCCCCGCGTCACGTAGCCGACGATGTCGTCGCCCGGCACCGGCTTGCAGCAGTTCGCCTGCACCGTCAGCATCCCGCCCGCGCCCATCACCTCGACGCGGGCCGGCGTCGTCGGCGCCTTCACCACGTTCGAGATCGGGAAGACATCCTTCGGCGTCTCGTCCAGCTTGCCGACGATCGCCTGGGCCGTGATGCCGCCGTAGCCGATGGCGGCGAGGAAATCGTCCAGCTTGGTGTAGCGGGGGAATCGCTGGAGCACGTCGTCCAGCTTCATCTCCAGCCCCAGCCGCTTCAGTTCCCGCTCCAGGACATCGCGACCCTGGGCGATGTTCTCATCGCGCTCCTGGCGCCGGAACCACTGCCGGATCTTCTCGCGCGCGGAGGCCGTCTTCACGTAGCCGGAGCTGACCTGCAGCCAGTCCCGCCGGGGTCCGTTCACCGTGTTCGCGGTGCGGATCTTCACGACCTGGCCGTTCTGGAGCTTGTAGTCCAGCGGCACCATCTGGCCGTTCACGGTCGCCCCGACACAATGATGGCCGACCTGCGTATGGATGCGATACGCGAAGTCGACCGGGGTGGCGCCGTTCGGCAGCTCGATGATGTCGCCCGCCGGGGTGAAACAGTAGACCATGTCCTGGAAGACATCGGACTTGAGGGACTCGACGAACTCCTCGGCATCCGCCACCTCGTCGCGCCAGTCCATGAGCTGGCGCAGCCAGGTGATCTTCGCTTCCAGGCGGGAATCGGACTTGCCGCCCTCCTTGTACCGCCAGTGCGCCGCGATGCCGTATTCGGCGACGCGGTGCATCTCCCACGTCCGGATCTGGATCTCGACGGCGTGGCCGTCCGGTCCGATCACGGCGGTGTGGAGGCTCTGGTACATGCTCTCCTTCGGCGTGGCGATGTAGTCGTCGATCTCGCCGGGGATCGGGTGCCAGCGGCTGTGGACGATGCCGAGCACGCTGTAGCACTCCTGCACCGTCTCCACCAGGATGCGGATGCCGATGACGTCGTAGATCTCCTCGAACGACCGCCCCTTGCGATTCATCTTGCGATGGATCGAGTAGACGTGCTTCTTGCGCCCGCTCATCTCGGCGTGGATGCCGGCGGCGTCCAGCAGTTCCTGGAGGTCGGCCTCCACCCGCTGGATGTAGACCCCCTCGTCCGACCCGCGCTTTTCCAGCTCCTGGGTGATGTGGGCGTATTCCTGCGGCTTCAGATAGCGAAAGGCCAAGTCCTCGAGTTCGGACTTGACCTGCCAGATGCCGAGCCGGTTGGCGAGCGGCGCGTAGATTTCCATCGTCTGCTGGGCGATGCGTACCTGCTTGTGGGCCGGCATCGAGCCGAGGGTCCGCATGTTGTGCAGGCGGTCGGCGAGCTTGATCAGCACCACCCCGATATCGTCGACCATGGCCAGGAACATCTTGCGCAGGCTCTCCGCCTGCTGCTCCTTGGCGCGCGCCTCCACCGTGCGGCCATCCTCGCCTTCCGGCGACCACGGGATCTGGCCGAGCTTGGTGACGCCATCGACCAGTTTGGCGACCCGGCTCCCGAACTCCTCCTCGAGCTCCTCGCTGGTGACCCCGGTGTCCTCGACCACGTCGTGCAGCAGGCCACCAGCCAGCGTCTCCGCATCGAGGTTCATCATCGCGAGGATGGCGGTGGTCTCGATCGGGTGGACGATGTAGGGCTCGCCGGACTTGCGACGGACGCCGTCATGGGCGCGGTAGGCACATTCGACCGCGCGCGCCACCACTTCGAGGTCCGGGAGCAGGGTGTCCCGGGCAAGCGCGTCGTCCAGGTCGCGCAGGGCGGCGATCACGGCGGGATCGAAGGTGGCGGCGAGTTCGGCGCGCGCCTCCTCCGGCACCTCGCCCTCGGGCGTGAGGGGAATGCCGCGCCGCTCGGCGAGCCGTCGCACCAGGATATCGATGAGGCTGGTACGTGGGGAAACGGAAACGATGGGGGTGGGAGAGGCAGTCTTCATGGTGGCGTCGCTCCGCAGGATCCGCTCGCAGGATCGGGACGATCGGGTGATCCGTGATCAGGCTGTGGGGACCCGAGTGGGGATGACCTGTCCCGTACGGGGTCGGAGTCGATCTCGCCATTAGCACCATTGCTGGGTCAAGTGTAGGCGGGTCACAAAAAGACCGTCAATGATTTGTGAATCCGGATTCGTGAATCTTGTCACGTAGGAATGGTTCGCAGGGGATCCATCCCCGGCGCGTATCACTATTATGTCACCCTTGACGAACGACGTCCACCCCGGCACAGGCGAAGGGCCCGGCAAGAGGGGAAACGGGGGGAGAAGAAAAAAACAAGAAAAAAAAGGGTTTAAAATTTTAAAAAAAAAAAAATAAT
>JBQCJS010000448.1:0-5594 GCA_051952485.1 Thermomicrobiales bacterium
CGGGGATCGCCCACGAGCGCCGCTGGGGAGGCGCCTGGCGTTCCGGCTGGCGAGGCTGCAGGCGAAGCGCCCGGCGAGGCCGCTGGAGTCTGCGCGTCCGCGGCGCGGGACGCCGGCAGGGCCACGAGCAGGAGCGCCAGGCCGAGCATGGCCAGGGTGCGAAGGAGCGTCGATGGGCGCGGGGTATGGGCAGGCATCGGATCTCCCGGGATAGGCGGGATGGTGATGGCAGGAGCGCAGCGGCCCGATGCGTTTGAAGATGGCCGCTGCTACAATCGGCGAACGGTTCGCGGGCGGGAGTGCCCCTCCGCTCGTTCGTTCATTGTACGTGCCGCTTCGCCCGGTCCGATGCCGGTCGCCCCGCTTCGTCCGGGACGCTTCCCGCCACCCGGGATCGGGCCGCGTCACGCTCCTGGAGTCGATCGGGCCATGCTTCCCCTCGCCACATCCGGCTCCTCCCGGCAGCCCCGGACGATCCGGACCCTCGTCATGACGGCGCGGCAGCGCGACGCCATCGTTGCCCACCTGCGCGCCGCGTTGCCGAACGAGGGGGTGGCATTGCTGGCCGTGCAGGCGCCCGACCCCGATGGGCGCGTCGAGATGGCCCACCTCTTTCCCGGCACGAACATCGAGGCGTCTCCCTACCGGTTCACGATGGATCCGATGGAGGTGATCTCGGCGGACCGGGAGATGCGGCGGCGCGGCTGGGTGCTGGGAGCCATCGTGCATTCGCACGTCGCCAGCCCGGCCTCCCCCTCCGCCACGGACCTGCGGGAGGCCTTCTACCCGGCAGCCTTGCTGCTGATCGTCTCGTTCACCGGCCATGCGGAGGGGCGATCGCCGGAGTTCGGGGCGTGGCGGATCGATGGGGATGGAGAGGCGCGCCTCATCACCCAGGTGCCGATCCAGGTCATGACGTGAGCCGGGGCAGGGGCGGACCGGCGTTGGACGAATGATGGCGACTCTGCAACAATCGTGACCGTCTGTCACACGCTGGAGCCGGGGTGACCGGTGGGGACACACGGTCCCGGGATGCTTCCAGCGACGCAGGAGCGAGACGGCGCCGGAATGCGGATGGGTGTTCGCGTTGGGGATGGACGACTGGCGCCGTCGAGGGATTGGGGAAGCGTTGGTGTCATTCTTCTGGGGATCGGGGGGACAGGAAGGATCGGTGGCAAACGATGCCGAATCGGTGCTCTCCGCCCCGTCCGATGAGTCCGGGGGGCTCGATCACGATTGGACGCGCCTGCCCGCCGAGGACGCAGCGAGCAGGGAGACGCGCGATCCTGCGGCGATCCTCGCGGTACTGGCGGCGACGCCGGCCGAGTTCGGCCGCCTCCTGGATGCCGCCCCGAACGACGCCCTGACCCAGCCCTCCCAGGATGGTGGCGCGGCGGTCGTCGAGATCGTGGCGCACCTCCGGGACTGGGAGGCGGTGGTCGGCGACTGGATCGATCGCATCCTCACCGCCGATGCGCCGCCGCTTCTGCCGGTGCCCGACGATTCGCTCTGGGCGATCGAGCACGATTACGCCGCGGAGGACCCGCGACAGGCCCTCGCCGGATTCCGCGATCGCCGGGCCGCCCTGCTCGATCGCCTCGGCGATCCGGAGGCGGAGGCCTGGGCGAGGACGGGCATCTTCGGGAACGATGGCGAGCACACGGTGCAGCAGATCCTCGATCTCCTCGGCGACCGCGACGCCGCGCACCTCCAGCGGGCCCGGGAAGCCCTTTCCTGAGGCATCGTCGTTGCCCGAGTGGGTCGCACCCGTGCCATAATGCCGCATACGTGATCGACATCCTGGCCGCGTTCGGCCTGTGGGCGTCGGCATGACATCGGTGGTCCGCGCGGCGGACCGATTGCAGACGAGGATGATGGAATGGCCTTCGCGACGAGTCAGGTGTCGACCAGTGCAGCCCGCCCCGTCGACCCCACGGCGATGCTCACTCCCGAGCAGATCCGGCGGATTCAGGCATTGGACAACAATGCCCTGATCATCCGGCTCCATTTCACGATCAATCACCTCTCGCGCTGGCTCTCGCCCATCCACGACCGCACCCTGCTGGAGCGATCCATCTATTTCGGCGAGCCCTCCGTCAAGGACCTGCTGATCGCGATGCGGGACGAGGAGCGGCGGATCTATCCGCGCATGTTCGCCATCGTCAGCCAGGACGATCCCGATCTCGACGCATTGCCGCCCATCCGCGAGAACGAGTTCCAGCGCGAGCTGGACGCCGCCCGCGCCCCGATCGCCTTGCTGGCCCAGTTCCGTCGCCTCCGCCAGAGCACCTGCTCGCTGTTGCGCAGCACGCCGGACAATGCGTGGGGTCGCGATGGCACGAGCCGCCGTGGGTTCGATGTCACCATCCGAGAGCTGGCGGAGCACCTGGCCGAGCACGACGAGCAGTACCTGCGGGCGATGGACGCCGCGCTGGACCGCTCCGGTGTGCGCGAGGGGCTGGCCGACGTGCAGAAGGCCAGTGTCGATGAGCTGCTGGCGCTGGTGCCCGAGCGCCTCGAGATCTAGCCGCTTCGCCCGGCGCCGATCGCCGTCCTTCCCTGCCCGTCTCGCGGGCCGTCCTCCTCGATCGTTCGCATGGAACCGGAGCCAATGAGTTCACAATCCCTGCCCCCTGCCGATTCCCCTGCCGCGCCGCGAAGCCAGACCAGCGCCTCCGGACTCTCCGACGTCAAGATCGTCGAGGCGCTCGGACGCGAGTTCTTCCTCGCCCTCGACGCGCGCGACCCGCGTCGCCTGCGCAATACGCTGTCGGCGAACGCGACCTTCCGCGCCCATCCCCACTCCGCGCCGATCCGGCCCGCCGACGAGATCGTGGCCTACTTCGGCACGGTCGTCTCCTCCTACCCGAACGCCCACTGGGACGTGACGGATGTCATCGCAGCAGCCGACCGGGGCGCGATCCAGTTCGTGATCCGCGAGTATTCCGCCCGGCTGGGGCGCGAGCTGATCTCCGAGCAGGTGGCGATGATCCGCGTGAACGCGGGCAAGATCGTCAGCATGGTCGGGTACTACGACAGCCTCGAGTTCCAGCGTGTCTTCTGGGCGGAGGGATAGGGGCCGGCGCGGGAGGGTCCACGGTTGCGGCGGACGCGCGGCGATCGGCGGGCGAAATCGTTCGGGAATCGGTACACTTGTGAAAGCACGCACGATCGCGCCGTGCATTCGGGCCGGGATGGGAATGTGGTGACGGAGTCCCGCCGGTCCGCTGACACGACCTGCTGCCAGCTCGCACGCATCGGCTGCCCGCGCGGGGAGCGATGCGGGGGCGATCGGCCTTGCATGGCAGGTTGGCGTTCTCCCCGCGTGCCGCCACACGCCCGTCCGACGAACCGGGAGCTGGGATCATGAACGACCGGAATCGTCCGGTGAGGCGCTCATACGAGCACGGCACGGGCTCTGCTGCGGCCGGGACCAACGGCCTGGCCGGGACATTCGCCGCGTCCTCCGGGTCGGGACCGCGTCATGCGGTGCCCCCACGCAGCCTTGCCAGCGACCTGATGGCGAGTCCGGGGCAACACCTGGCCGATGAGACCTCCGGCCAGATCCCGGATATCGTCATTCGCCGCCTCCCCATCTACGTGCGCACGCTGAAGGCGCTGCACGATCGCGAGGTGGCATCCGTCTCCTCGGAGGAGCTGGCCGACCTGATCGGGGTCACGGCCGCCCAGATCCGGCGCGACCTGTCGTATTTCGGCAAGTTCGGCAAGCAGGGCAAGGGCTACGACACGGAGTTCCTGGCGAAGGCGATCGGCTCCATCCTGCGCCTGGACCGCCAGTGGCCAGTGGCGCTGGTGGGCCTGGGGCACCTCGGGCGGGCGATTGCCAACTATCGGGGGTTCACGCCCTCGTCCTTCACGATCGTCTCCCTGTTCGACCGGAATCCGCGCCATATCGGCGATGTGGTGAACGAGATCGCGATCCAGCCGGAATCGGAACTGGTGGAATCGCTGCGCCGGGACAACATCAAGATCGGCATCATCGCCACCCCAAAGATCCATGCGCAGGAGACCGCCGACCTGCTGGTGGAGGGCGGGATCGAGGCGATCCTGAACTACGCGCCGGTGATCCTGAAGGTGCCGGACTACGTGACCGTCCGGGAGATCGATCCGGTGAGCGCGTTGCAGAGCATCACCTACTACATCAGCGAGGATGGCGTTCCCCCCCGCTCCTGACGCGCCGTGGTCCGGTCGTGTCCCTCATCCGCCTGCACGCCGGGCTGGGCAGCGGCATCTGTGGGCCGCGTCCGATGGACCAGCACCTGATCCTGCCGCAGGACGTGACCTGCACCGTGCGTCCGCGCCCCATCGGGCTGCCATGACAGGAGCCGTCCCGGAGCAATCCGGGACGGCTCCTGTCGCGTCGGATGCGGCCGTCTACTCCGCGACGCCGAGCGATGCCAGGTAGGTGGCGCTGCGCTGGATGTCGGCGCGATCCTTCAGCTCGATGATCAGGCGGGGATCGCCATGCACCGCGAGCAGGGACGTGAAGATCGCGCGGAAGTTGACGAGGCCGTCACCCGTCGCCCAGTGGCGGTCGGAGAGGCCATCGTTGTCCTGCAGGTGGACGTGACCGAGGAGGTCCCCGGCCTCCAGGATGTACTGGTCCGGTGTCATGCCGCCCTGGGGCACCGTCAACTGGGCGTGCCCCACATCGAGGCTGAGGCGGACGTTGGGGTGGTCGATCGTGCGGACGGTCTCCAGCAGGGCGACGATGCTGGGATCGAAGATGTTCTCGATCACCAGGGTCAGGCCGTGCTCCTCGGCAACCGGGATCACCGGGTCCAGCGTGCGGCGCACCCAGTCGATCTGCGGCGCGAGGCGCGATCCCTTGCCCGCGAAGAGGAATGGATTGACCCAGCCGTGGAAGGGGCTGTGGATCACCATGTGTGTCGCTCCGAAGGTCGCGCCGAAGCGGATCGACTCGATGAAGCGCCGGGCGACGAGGTGCTGGAAGGCGGGGTCCGGGCTGCCAATGGACATGCCCATGAACGGCCCGTGAATGCCGCGCCGGCCGATGTGCCCAGCAAGGAGGGCATTCGCGCGCTCGGCATAGGCGGCCTGGAGATCTGGCGAGTCGAGCAGGTCCGGAGTTACGGAATCGTTGAGCTCGATGTCGCGGTTCGCAGCGACGAACCATTCGCGATTGAGGTCGAACTCGGCGAGCGGGGTGGCGGCGCCGACGCGAAAGCGGCGGGACGAGGCATCCTGGAACATGGGACGGGACTCCTTGGTGGGCGTTCGGTCGCGTATCGACGGTCACGCTGGGAGCCTATGCGGCCGGGAGACACACGACGCTAACGCGATGTAAAGCGCTGCCTGCACGGATGTGCGCCCGGTCGTGGCGGGGAATCGGGGAAGGGGAAGCCGGAGCGGGACGATGGTCGCTCCTGGCAGGTGAAGGTGCCGGGTTCCTCCTCGGGCCCCGTGGAGGCAAGGGCAGGAGTGCCATCCGACGCGTGCGATCTTGACAGCGATTCGGGCCAGCCTGTACGCTCTCGCCAACAACTGAAGACCTTATCCAGAGAGGTGGAGGGATTCGGCCCTGTGAAGCCCGGCAGCCTGCAACGACCGGC
>JBQCJS010000449.1:0-3491 GCA_051952485.1 Thermomicrobiales bacterium
CTGCCAGCGTCGTGCTCCGGCCCTCGCCGTCCCGCACACGCGCCGAGGCGACGCCCGTGGCCTCGCCTGCCTCCACGGACATTCCGGCGGAAGCCGCCACGACCGCCGCCTACAGGCTCGATGTCCGCCTGGAGACCGAAACCCGCATCCTCGCCGGCACGGAATCGATCGCCTGGCGAAATACGACGGGCCGCGACCAGGACACGCTGTTCCTCCGCCTCTATCCGAATGCGGCCTACTACGGCGATGGCGAGACGGCACTCTCCCGGATCACCGTCGACGGCCGCGCGGCACAGTCCCCGGCGGGCAACGATCCCACCGTGGCTACCATCCCGCTCGGGCGCACGGTCCAGCCGGGGGGCATGGCGCGGATCGACCTCGCGTTCGAGACGCGGGTGCCGCTGGGAGCCTCGGGCAGCTTCGGGATCTTCGGCGTGGACGCCGATCGTGGATCGTGGGCGCTGGCGGACTGGTACCCCATCCTGGCCGGGTGGGAACCGGAGCGGCAGGCGTGGTACCTGGACGCGCCGACCCCCTTCGGCGATCCGACCTTCCCGGAGACGGCGACGTACGCGCTCACCTTCACCGCGCCCGAGGGATTCGCCCTCGTGAGCACCGGCGAGGTCGTCTCCTCGCTGCCGGCCGACACCGACAGCGACCTCCACGCCACCGTGCAATCCGTCACCTGGCGAGTGGAGACCGGGCCGGTACGCGAGTTCGCGATGGCGCTGCTGCCAACCCACAGCGACGCCGATGGCGCCCTCCATCGCCTTCCCACCGCCCCCGGCGCTACGACGGCAACGGCGACACCCCTGCCCCTCGCGACCCCGGCCGCCCCTGCGACCGGCGACGATCCGGACCTCTCGCTGGCGATCTACGCCGATGAGGACATCCCCGGCATGGCGGACGCCATCCTCGATGCCGCGGGAACGGCCCTCCCCCACTACCGCGCCCTGCTCGGTGCCCTGCCCGAACGATCGCTGGCGATCGCCAGTGCCCATCTGGCCGGTGCGAACGGCGTCTCCTGGCCGGGCATGATCTGGCTCGACCTGACGACGCTGGTGCGGGATGGCGAGCTGAGCGACCTCGAACGTCCCGGGCTCCGCTTCACGGTGACGCACGAGGTGGGGCACCAGTGGATCGGCGGCGTGCTGGGGCTCAACTCCAACGACCACGGTTTCCTGCTGGAGGGGCTGACGAACGCGCTGGCGGTTGGCGTCATCCGGGAGGCGTGGGGCGGAGACGCAGCGGTGGAGGCGATGGGCCGGTTCGTGGCGGGGCCATATTCCGGGCTCGTGCGGGACGGGCGCGACGTGATCGCGGACCAGCCGTTGACGGACGAGACGAACACGGTCCTGCGCGCGCTGGGGGTGTATGGCAAGGCAGGTCTGGGATTCGAGGCGATCCGGCAGGCGATGGGGAACGTTGCCTGGCGGTCGGCACTGGCCGCGTTCGCGGAGACGTTCCGCTTCCGCATCTTCACGCCCGACGACCTGCGGACGGCGCTGATCGCATCGTCACCCGAAGCCGCTCAGGCGGAGGTGGAGGCGCGCTGGACCTTCTGGTTCGAGCAGGATCGGACCACGCTGGAGGATATCGATCCCATCGTGCAGGCCGCCGGACACTGAGGCGGTTTGCGACTGCGACAACGCCCACCCGCGATATGCGGGTGGGCGTTGTGCACCAGGGATTCAGCCGCTATGACGAGACCCCGTAGATGGCGATGCCGAACAAGGCGAAGATGAAGGCCACGATCACGAGGAGCACCGCTGCGACGATAATCGTGATGATTGCCTTCGCCGTGGTCATCCCCAGTGCTTCCCGGACAGCCAGAACGCCGGTGATAAGCCCCCACACCCAGGCGACCAACGCCACGATCGCGCCGAGGATGGGGATGAACCCGAGGATCAGCAGGAACTGGGGCGCCTTCGCGAAGCCGGTCGTGCGCAAGGTGCGGCCCGGCCCACCGCCGATATCGTCAGCCCCGAGGAACTTGGTCCCGACGAACCAGGTCGCGACACCGACGATCACCCACGAGATAACGGCGCCGACGGCTCCGCCAATGATGCCCTTGATCCCGTCGCCGGACCCGCCGATCGCCGCGGCAACGGCCGCCAGCGCCACCACGGCCATGGCCTGGGTCGTCGCGGAAGTATCCCGCGCGATCTCGCGATAGGTGGGCGGCACCAGGCGCAGCACTCCCACGATGCGATCCGAGAACGATCCGCCCTGATTCATCTGCATCCCCCAGCGCAGCGCCGCCACCGCGAGCACTGCCTCACGTTCGACGGGCCCATCACGGCGCGGCCCAGGCGCACCACGTCCACCAGGCATGTGTTCCCCATTCTAGGGCACAACCCGGGTGAGTGAAAGCCCTTCCCTCGCCATCTTCCAGCGAACGAACGCACCTTCACGACGGCCAGCGTCGGGACCGCCCGCGCAGCGCGGCCGATCATTGGCTTCATCCCATGTATCGCCACTTGACACGGATCGTGTAAGAGTCTAGAGTTATCTCACTGAGCAATCCATCGACGGATCGTCTCACATTCGATTCTCCGGTCGCGGTGCGGCTCCGTTCCAGACGCATCACCTGCCGCCCGCCAGCAGACGAGGATACCGATCATGGCAACCCGATTCCCCACCCCCGTCAGCCAGGATATCGCCGCCTTCCGCCGCGCGTTCGATCCCTTCTTCTCGGACGTGTTCGCGCCTGCGGCCTCCCGCAGCCGCGGCGCCCAGTACCGGGCTGCCGCCACCGCGCTCCCGCTCGATGTCTATGCCCGGGAGGACGATGTCGTGGTCGTGGCCGCCGCTCCGGGGATCGACCCGGCGGCGATCGAGATCACGGTCGAGAAGAACACCGTGACACTCGCTGGCAAGGCCGCGGCGACCAGCCCCGATGCCGCATCCACCGCCACGACCTGGTACCTGCAGGAACTGCCGCGCGGCAGCTTCTCCCGCACGCTGACCCTGCCGTTCGAGGTCGATGCCGCCCGCGCGGATGCAACCTTCGACAACGGCCTGCTGCGCCTGACCCTGCCGAAGCGGGAATCCGCGAAGGCCCACCAGATCCGCGTGAAGGTCGCGAGCACCGACGCCGAGGCAGCCGCCCCGGTCCAGGTCGAGGCGACGGCCAGCAGTGTTGCCGAGCCGACCGCCACCGACCAGGACGCCGGCGAGGCGTAAGCGTAGGCGTCGCGATTCCCCATCACCCCGACCACTGACTGCGGTGCGGAGCCGACTCCCTCCCCATTCCCATCCATCGGCTCCGCACCGATTCCGCCGGATTCGCCTGCACCTGGCTCCATCCCCGTTTCCAGCGCGAATCCGGTTCATCGAGGGCTGCGAACAGGTCCTTCCTCCCCACCCCCATCCGGACCTGTCCGCCACCACCCGCCGATGAAACGAAGGAAGGCCCCGCCGATGTCGGCGGGGCCTTCCTTCGTCGCCTCGGCGGGTGGTGGCGGACAGGTCCGGCTGGGGGGGGGGAG
>JBQCJS010000450.1:0-3735 GCA_051952485.1 Thermomicrobiales bacterium
TTGGTGGGCGCTTTTGGTTGTGTTTTTCTGGTTTTTCCTCAAATTTTTTGGTGTTGCTTTGGGGGCGGCTTGTGGCTTTTTGGGGGGGCGGGCGCCGGGGGTTGCGGGCGCCACGCCCGCTGGCGGACCCTCTCGCGCTGCGTACTCCCGTTTTGCCGGCGGCGACGGCCGCTGCGCCCGCGACCTGATGGCTGTAGGCGCCCGGTTCGTTCTCCTTGCCGACCGCTTCCATCAGGCCGCGCAGGTAGCCGATCGCATAGAGCCTCCCCATCACCTCGTAACCCGGATTGTCGTTGCGCTCACCGGCCAGGGTCGGCACGTGATCGACCCGCATCACGCCATCGAACCCGATGTCGTTGTAGGCGCGGATCGTCTCGTGCATGTCCGTCTGGCCCTCATCGTGGAAGGTTTCCACGAAGGTGTCGCGGTTGCCGCGCACATCGCGGAAGTGGACGAAATGGATCTTGCCCTGGCGCCCGAAGTGGCGGATCGTCTCCGGGACATCGCACCCCATCGCCGAGAAGTTGCCCTGGCAGAAGGTCAGGCCGTTGTTCGGGCTGGGCGCCATGTCGATCACCCGCTGGAAGTTCTCCGGGCTGGTGAGGATGCGCCCGATGCCGCGCACCGGCGACCGCGGCGGATCGTCCGGATGCACCGCGAGCCGCACCCCCGCCTTCTCCGCCACCGGGACGACCTTCTTCAGGAAGTAGTCCATCCGCTCCCAGAGCTGCTCCTCCGTCACCTCGCCCCATTCGGTGAGGGGCGCGTGCTCGAGCAGCGCCTGGTCGTAGCCGGTGACGAGCGCGCCACCGCGTCCGGGGATGTCCATCGTGGTGCGCAGCCAGCCGATGCCGGCCATCCAGTTGTGACAGATCACGGGGATGTCCAGCCGGCCCATGTTCTCGATCAGCTGGCAGAAGTGGCCGATGTGTTCGTCCCGGTCACCGAGGCCGAGCTTGATCGGTTCCTGGATCGCCGCCGGACCGGATTCGATCACCTGCACGTTCAGGCCCTCCGCCAGGAAGGACTCCTTGACGCTCCGCAGGAGCTCGAAGTCCCACGGTGGCGGCAGGTCCGGCCCTTCCGGCACGCCGGTGACGACGTCCTGCACATCGAGCTGCTTGCAGAGATCCCACATCAGCGACTTCCCGGGTCGCAGGACTTCGGCGATGCGGAACGGGACGTTGGGTGTCGTGTTGGCCATGCGTGGACGGCTCCTTGGCGGATATCGGGTGGACGAGCCCTACAACCGAGCGGTGGGTTGTGCCATGCGGGGATTGTCCGGTCGAACGCGACCACTGGCAAGACCCGATTCCGTCGGGTAGGGTTCGCACAGATGTCGCGCTTGCGCTCACGAGGTTCGCCATGTCGACAACCATAGCCGGCTACACCGCCGTCGGGGGGCGTGAGGCAGCATAGGACGACCGTTCCTGCCTTCTTCACCGGCGGCGTTGGTTCACCCGAATTCCTGCTATCGCTCCCCTGGAGACCAGACCGGATGCCATCGCGCGATGGCGTCCCTTTGTGGTGCCTGATTGTTGCCGGGAAGCGATGCTGACAATGCGATTGATCGTGACGAACCGTGCCTTCGTGCTGCTCTGGTGCGCGGGGCTGACCTCTCAGTTGACGTGGTGGATGCTGCACACGGCAATGCTGGTGCTGGTCTTTGAGCGGACTGGCTCGGCATTGGGAACGGGATTGATTCCGGTCTTCTCGTCCATTCCCCCGATCCTGCTCGGTGCGCTCGCCGGCCGGCTGGTGGATACCGGCGATCGTCGACTGGTGATGCGCCGCGGGGCGATGGCGATCCTCGCGCTGCTGCTCGTTGCGTTGCCCCTGGCGAACCAGGCATCGGCGATCGGGCTGTACGCCTTCATCGCCCTGCAGTCCGCGGTGATGACGGTGATGACGCCAGCGGAGAACGCGCTGCTCCCGACGCTGGTCGCTGCGCCGCACCTGAAGACGGCCAACGCCCTGAATGTCCTGAACGACGGGATCGGGCGGATCGTGGGTCCGGCGATCGGGGCGCCGTTGCTGGGGGCGTTCGGGCCGCGGGCGCTGGTGATGGTCGCGCTTGGCTTGACGGCGGTGGGATGGGGCATGCTGACCGCGATGCCGGACTCCGGGGCACCCGGGAGGGGGAATCCCGCGGCACCGGAGCCCTTCGACTGGCGACACCCCGGGATCGTGGCGTCGTTGCGTGAGCAGGGCGTGTTCCTGCGGCGGGTCCTGATGGCGGGCGGGCCGCTCGCCGTGATGCTGGTTGCCTACGCGCTCTACCTGGTGGCCGATGTGCCACTGTCGGCGGTGATCCCGGCGTTCTTCACGGAATCGCTTCATGCGACCACCAACGAGTTCGGATTCATGCTCTCCCTGCGGGGGGCGGCGGGTATCCTCGGCGGCCTGCTCATCGTGGCCGTGGCCCGGAGCATCCCGGCGCCGGCGCTGCTGGTGGGTGGGTTGCTGGTATACGGCTTCGCGATCGGGATCCAGGGCGTTGTCAATGCCTTCTGGCCGGGACTCTGGTTCCTGATCCTGGTCGGTCCGGCAGATGCCGCCGTGCAGACCGGGATGACCACGCTGTTGCAGCAATCGTCGCCGGATTCCGAGCGCGGACGGATCTTCGCGCTGGTCGGCACGATGGGCGCCGCGGTGGCGATCGTGATGAGTTTCAGCGCCGGAGCGATGGCGGACGCGGTCGGCACGAGGCCGATCGTCGTGGTGTCGGGGGTGCTCCAGATCCTGCCGGCGATGCTGATCGTGCGTCGGTTTCCGCGAGGGACGACGGTGCCGAAGCCGGTGCCAGCGGGACCGGCTTCAACACGGTGAGAAGACGGCGCGGCCCGGCGCGGAACCGGCATGCTGGGCCGCGCCGGGTGGTGCCCATCGTCGTCGGAGTCAGGCGTTCGGGCGGACGGCGATCTCCCCGGCTTCCAGGGCGCCGGCCTCCACGACGAGCCCCGCCGCGCCGCCACGCAGCGGACGGTCGTCGTCCGTCGCCTCCAGCGTGACGCCGGCGACGGTGCCGCGCAGGGTGTTGCCCTCGACCGTCAGCGTGAAGTCGTACTGCACGTCGACCTCCCACGGCACGGCGGCCTCGGCGAGCACGGTGCGCTCGTTGACGCACTTCACGAGCTGCGCCGTGCCGCCCTTCGCCAGCACGAGGGCGTAGTAGCGCCGCATGCCACCGATACGAGCCGCGACGCCTGCCGAGTCCGCCAGCGGGATGCTCGCCGTCGTGCCGATCGTGTAGTCGGTCCAGTCTTCCGAGCCCTGCGCGATCAGGCCGACGCCCCGGTTCTGCACGACGTGGAATTCCGGCTTGAACCAGTCGTCCCAGGAATCGACGCCATCGACCCATGCCTCCTTCCACTGGACGCCGGACACCTCCTGCCAGCGGTTCCCCGCCCCCTCACCCTTGCGGAAGGTCGTGTCCGGCGCGCCGGACCACGTCAGCCAGTCGAGCGCGACCGTATCGTCCGGCGTTCCCTCGATCCGGAGACCGACCTGCTGGATCGGCTGGTTCGGCAGGGACGGCACCGTCCAGGTGAGCGTGTCCCCGGTTCCCGGCGTCACCGCGACCGTAGGACCCGCATGCTCCTGCAGGACATCGTGCCCGTCGTAGGAGCGGAGGACGAGCCCGACGGTCGCGGCCATCCCGTTCGTGGCGGGCGCGATGACGCGGGCGGTGATCGTCTGTCCCGGATGCAGGGTCGGGGAGGCGAAGAGCCGGTA
>JBQCJS010000451.1:0-2386 GCA_051952485.1 Thermomicrobiales bacterium
TCGGCGTCACCGCTGTAGATCACGACCTCACCCTGCTGGTCGCTGCCCGGCGGCGGCACGACGAGCTGGAAGGTCGCGTCCTTGTCCAGCGGAAGCACGGGGCTATCGTGCAGTTCCAGCCCCCAGACGGCGAGTTGCTCCTCCAGGCCGGGGAAGGAACTCGCATCCACCTGCTTCCAGGTGAACCGCTGGTCCATGTCGGAAAAGATCGACGCGGCATCAGCCCACCGCTGGTCGGTAACGATCGTGTAGTTCTCGTCGTACTCCAGCGTCGAGCCGAGGACGACGAGGATCACCGTGCTCTGGCCCTCGTTCGCCTTGCGGGCCAGCAGCACGCTCGCACCGGCGCCTTCGGTCGATCCCGTCTTGATGCCCACCACGTTCGGATCGTATTCCGCGTCGGACGGCTGGAGCATCTTGTTCGTGTTGGTCAGGACGTAGGGATCGCCGTTCTGCGACGCCACCTGCATCGATGGCTGCGCGACCATCCAGGCGAGATCGGCGTTCTTCATCAGTTGCGAGCCGATGATCGCGAGGTCGTGGGCGCTGGAGAACGCCCCCTGATCGTCGTCACCGGCCACGTTCGTGAAGTAGGACTCGGTCAGCCCGAGGCTCTTGGCGTAGGCGTTCATCTCGTCGATGAAGGCGGTCAGCGCCTCATTGCCATCGGTCGTGTTCGCGATCTTGCCGCCGACGTACCGCGCGAGCGCGTTCGCGGCATCGCCTCCGGACGGCAGCAGCAGGCCTTCCAGCAAGTCGGCCACGGAGAGGACATCCCCGGCCCGCAGGTTCATCTTCGTGAAGGTCGAGTTGGGGTCGAGCAGGTCTTCCTGGGCGATCGTCACCTGTTCCGTGAGGCCGACGTGATTGACGGTCACCAGGGCGGTGATCACCTTGGTAATGCTGGCGATCGGCAACTTTGCGTCGGCGTTCTTGGCGTAGAGCACCGCGCCGGAGGTCATGTCGAGCGCATAGACCGCCTTCGCCGAGACATCCGGCGGGGCGATCCCCAGTGTGGCAACGGTCTCGTTCGAGGCCTGGGGGGCGGCCACCGCCAGTGGAGCACCCATCCCGACGAGCAGGAGCAACGCGAGGAGGACGGCCGGCAACGCCGGCGTCCACCGTGACCGCCCGCGGCGGCCGGCATCAAGTACAGGGGGGGTGGGCATTCCCACAATCGCCTTCCGGGGTTGGCAGGAGCAGGGAGTCCGTCTGGCGCTCCTGCGGACGAGATCGCGGCGCACGACGACTCCTCCGCGTCGTGGCCGGGCGAACCGAGGTCAGTATAGGGGAGGGGCGGGGGCCGGGCCACCGCGCATCCCGGTCGGGCGGAAGGGACTGGGGTAAACTTGCACCTTCACGGGAGTCACGGTGCGGCGGCCAGTCCGGGCCGCCCGCGCCCACACTGCACGCAGGAGCCATCCAGAGACCGGTGACCCATCCAGCTTCCCTCGCCCCGGCGGCCCCCACATCCACCACGAATGAGAGCCCGACCGCCCAGGCTGTCCCCGGCCGGAGCGTTCGCGTCGCCGCCATCGGCGATCTCCACCTGCACGATTCCGTGCCCCCGGAGATCGTGGCGGCCCTGCATTCGCTCAACGATCGGGCGGACCTCCTCGTGATCGCTGGCGACATCACGGAGAACGGGCGCGTGCCCGAGGGAGAACTCGCGCGGGACCTCTTCGATGGCATCACCATCCCGAAGATCGCCGTGCTAGGCAATCACGACCGCCGGGGGGCACGGCGCATCGCCCTCCGCAAGACCTTCGAGGCGGCCGGAATCCAGCTGCTCGACGGCGACGCCACCACCATCGACCTGCCGGACGGGCGACGGGTCGGCATCGCGGGAGTCGGCGGCTATGGCGGCGGCTTCTGGCCGGAGGAGACGCCGGATGTTCCCGGCGCCCGCATCAGCAAGGCCGTCGGCGTTCGTGCGCGGCGGGAATCGGCCCGGTTGCGCCACGCACTGGATGCGATCGCGCGCAAGGACGTCGACATCCGGCTCGTGGTCATGCACTACGCGCCAACCACGTCCACGCTTGGCGAGGAGCCGGTGATCAAGTACTGGATGCTCGGGAACTCGCTGCTTGGGCGGGTGATCGACGAACATGCCGTGGATCTCGTGATCCACGGTCACGCCCACCTCGGGAACGAAGTCGGCAAGACGCCCGGCGGCACGCCGGTCCGGAACGTCGCGACGCACGTCACCGGCGGCCCGGTGCTGTATGACGTCGGCCCTGGCAAGCAGATCGAATCGATCCCGCTCGATGCCCATCCGGTGCCGGGAGGCAGCGCGGAGCCGGAGGAGGGGGCTGCATGAACGCCTTCGCCGGCCGCGATCCCGGCCACCGGAACCGGATGATCGCCTCCGAACCGGCCCGCTTCC
>JBQCJS010000452.1:0-2527 GCA_051952485.1 Thermomicrobiales bacterium
GATATCAAGCATGGCTCCCTGCGCACATTCGATCAGCACCTGGCTGCCCTGGGCCAGGTGGTCCTGCACCAGGACCTCGGTGGCGGTCACGAACGGCGCCAGCGTCTCCCCGTACTCGAGGAGCTGCCCGTAGACCTCGTTGAAGTCGAACGGCGTATCGCCGTACAGGGTGGTGAGTTGCTGGTTCTTGGCGTCCAGCTCGATCGCCAGCTTGCGCCGGAGGATATCGGGACGCACGAGGTCGCAGACGCGCATCCCGTGACGGGAGACCTTGTCCGCGTAGGCTGGTCCGTTCCCCCGCAGCGTCGTCCCGATCTCGTCCCCCTCCCGCCGCGCTTCCAGCATCCGGTCGAGGGCGGGGTGATAGGGCAGGACGAGGTGCGCACGGTCCGAGATGCGCAGGCGGGAGACATCGATCCCCCGGTCCATCAGGCCGCGCAACTCCGCCACCAGCGTTCCCGGCTCGATCACGACCCCCGCGCCGATCACGCAGAGCACGGAGTCGTTCAGGATGCCGGACGGCACGAGATGCAGCTTGAACGTCCCGCGGTCCGTCTTCACGGTATGCCCGGCGTTGCTGCCGCCATTGGCACGGACCACCATCTGGGCCGCCCCCGCGAGAGCATCGGTCAGCTTGCCCTTGCCCTCATCTCCCCATTGACCGCCCAGAATGATCGTCGCCGGCATCGAAACGCTTCCTCTCATCGCCATCAACGCCCGGACGCCGGGCGCGCCAATGGCCGGGAGTACCCGGCCATGGTCCAGTTTTCGCCCTATTGTCGCAGATCGCGCAGTTGCGTGAAGAGGTCCCGCTCCTGCTGCCCGATGTCCTTCGGAATCGCGATGTGCGTCTCCACCAGCATGTCGCCCTGGCCGCCAGCGGCGCCGCCGGTCGGCATCCCGAGTCCCTTGAGGCGGAAGACCGCGCCATCCTGCGTCCCCGGTGGCACCGTCATCGAGACCCGCCCGTCCAGCGTCGGCACGACCACCTCCCCGCCGAGCACGGCAGTCGTGACCGGGATCATCACCTTCTGGCGGAGGTTGCTGCCCTGGCGGTCGAACCGGGTATCGGGCCGCACCTCGATATTCAGGTAGACATCGCCGTTCGGGCCGCCATTGATGCCCGGCTCTCCCTGCCCGGCCAGCCGCACCCGCGAACCGGTGCGCACACCTTTCGGGATCGAGACCTCCAGGGTCTTGTTGTTGATCACCACACCGGTGGCGTCGCAGGTCGGGCACCCGACGCCGCGTAGGTACCCCGTTCCGTGGCACCGCTGGCAGGGAACCGGGATCTGGAGCGCGACATGCCGCTTCGTCCCGGTTGCCGATTCCTCCAGTGTCACCGGCACGGGCACCTCCGTGTCGTCGCCCCTCTGGGCGTGAGCCTCTTCCTCGCGGGGCGTGGACGCGCGGGAGGTGAAGCCGCCGAAGAGCATGTTGAAGAAATCGGAGAATCGATTGCCGCTGCCCTTGTTCTCCTCATGCACCCATGAGGCGCCCGGTGGGCTGGCCGTCCCGGTGAACCACTCCTCGAAATCTTCGTCATTCCGCTTGCCGCCCGCTCCGGCGCTGCCGGATGCGCGAGCGCCTCCGCCGGCGGACGATCCGGAGGGTGGGCGCTGGGACGAGGCCGCGCCAGTGGCGGCGCCGCCCGATGGTGCATCCCTGTCCTGTGTCCGCTTCGTCTCCCGATAGCGTTGCCAGTCCCGGCCGAACCGGTCGTATCGCGCCCGCTTCTCCGGGTCGGACAGGACCTCGTAGGCCTCGTTGATATCCTTGAACCGCTCCTCCGCCCGGGGATCGCTCCGGTTGACATCCGGATGGAACTTGCGCGCGTTCTCGCGGAACGCGCGCTTGATTTCGGTCTGGTCCGCCGTCCGCGTGATGCCGAGGACGGCGTAGTAGTCCTTGAACTCAACCGGCATGGATCACGCCCATGTCTGTCCCCAGTGCGCGCATCACCGTCATCCCCTCGGCTTCACGCCGAGCAGGGACTCGATCCGGAACGCTCCCCGCTTCATGCGCTCCGTGAGCCGATACACCAGCCAGAGGAGCACGGCCATCACCGGAATAGCACCCCACGGCACAAAGATCGAGACCGCCGTCCCCACGATCACGGCCAGGTCCTCGGCGATGCTGAGGAACGGATTCGCCATCCCGTTGGTTGCCCGGGTGACCACCGGGCGGGACTGCATCTTGTACCAGTGAACGCCCGCCGCGGCCGCGACGCCGAGAACGCCGGCGATCCAGACGTTGACGCCATCGGGTTGGTAGCTGCTGGCGATCGCCATCGCGATGAATCCACCGACCAGCGGCCGGATCACGGTGTGGATGCGATCGCTGAGGGCATCGATGCCGGGCAACTTGTCGGCGATCAGTTCGATCGGCATCAGGAGCAGGATGACGATGATCCCGGCCGTTGACGAGATCAAGGAATAGGGGCTCGCGAGGTCGATCCTGGTCGTCAGGCGATCGGCCAGCGCCAGGATGATGAGGGCGAGCGTGGAATTGAGGCCGGCGTTCGACG
>JBQCJS010000453.1:0-5900 GCA_051952485.1 Thermomicrobiales bacterium
CGCGCGTTTGGTCACTTCTGCTTCAGCAGCCAGGCGATCCGCTCGTACGAAACAAAGTAGAGCAGGCCGACCGCCGTCAGCAACCCCTCCGCCCACGCCCGGTGGCCGCCGCTCCACAGGCCGTATGCCGCCAATCCGAAGACCGCCGCCTCGATCAGCAGCCGGACCCAGCCCGCCACCGGCACCGGGGGATTCGGATTCCGCGAGGGGTCGTCCTTCACCGCGAAGACGCCCCAGACCGTGAACGCCGCCGCCGGGATGGCGATCGCCAGCACGATCCCGAACGCCCCGCCACCCGCCAGGTGCCATCCCCACCAGCCGAGGGCGATCGCGGCCCAGATCTCCAGCGCGAAGCGGATGCCCCCCAGCACCAAGTCCCGGCGGGAGAGATGCAATGCCGGTGTCTCGCGAGGCGCCGACTCGTTCACCGGCGCCTCAGGAGGCCGGCCAACGGCGCAGGACCAGGCAGGCGTTCTGGCCGCCGAGGCCGAACGAATGCTTCGTCATCACGGCGATCTCCGCCTCGCGCGGGGTGCCGTGGACGATGTCCAGGCCGATTTCGGGGTCCGGCGTGCGGTAGTTGCGCGTGGGCGGAATCCGCTGCTCGTGGAGCGAGAGCACCGCGGTGATCGTCTCGAGCGCGCCGGCGGAGGCCATGCAATGCCCGATCGCACCCTTCACCGAGGTCACCGGGATCTGCGCCGCTCGTTCCCCGAGCACACGGGAGATCGCCTTCGCCTCCGCGAGGTCGCCCGCCGGGGTCGAGGCGGCGTGCGCGTTGACGTGATCGACCTCGTCCGGCGAGACGCCCGCGTCGGCCAGCGCGTCACGGATCGCCTTTGCCGCCCCGATGCCGTCCGGCTGGGGAGCGATCGGGTGGTAGGCATCGTTGGAGGTCGCGAATCCGGCGATCTCCGCGTAGATGCGGGCGCCCCGCGCCTGCGCGTGCTCCAGTTCCTCCAGCACCAGCATCCCCGCGCCCTCGCCGAGGACGAACCCCGCGCGGGAGGCGTCGAACGGGCGGCTCGCGCCGTCCGGGTTGTCGTTGGAGTCGGTCACCAGGGCACGCATGGCGGCGAATCCGGCCTGGAACATCGGGTGATGCGTCGATTCGGTCGCGCCCGCGATCATCAGCGGCGCCTGGCCGTAGGCGATGGCGCGGAACCCGTCGCCGATCGCCTGGGAGCCGGTGGCGCAGGCCGTGACGACGGTCGAACTCGGCCCCATCATCCCGAACTGGTGCTGGATGGTGTAGGCCGCGAGGTTGTGCGGGAACATCACGTGGAGGTGCGGGGGCACGCGGGAGAACGACTCGCGGGTGAAGGCCGTCTGCCACGCCGGGAGCAGGTCATCGTAGGTGCCGCCGATGCAGGTGCCGAGTGCGGCGCCCGCGTCGGTGAGATCCGTGTTCGGCGTCAGGTCGTCGTTGAGCAGGCCGGCGTCGAGCATGGCGTCGCCGGCGGCCTCGATCCCGAAGCGGGAGAAGCGGGAGGTGTTCCGCGCCTCCTTGCCAGACAGGAAGCGGCTCTGCACCTGGCTGTCATCGACATCGCCGCGCAGGACGCAGGGGTGCTGGGCGGGATCGAGGGAGTCGATTTGCTTGATGCCCGTCTCGTTGGCGAGGATGCGCTCCCACGTCCCGGCAGCCGTCGGCGCCAGCGAGCTGATGGCGCCGATGCCGGTGACGACCACGCGCTTGCGGGTGATGGTCCGGGGGGATTCGATCGAGGACACGGGGATTGCTACTCCTGGTGGAACGCTGCGCCCGGATGAGCGCGGTGCGACCGGATGCAGGCATGGCGGCGTGCGTTCCGGCGTCTGTACATAAGGGAAGAATACGGCATCGGTGCCCGCGCCGCTGCCGCGCTACCGTGCCCTCGGCTCAGGCGATGTCATCGTCGTCGTCCGGAAAGGCGATCGGGGCACCGGGCAGTTGGCCCCATTCGGCCCACGAGGGTGCGTAGTTGCGCACATCGGGGAAACCGGCGGCCTTCAGGGCGACGTATGTCTGGGCAGCACGGAAGCCTCCCGCGCAGTAGGTAACCGCCGGAATCGCCGGGTCGATGCCGGCCTCGGCGTACTGCGCGGCGAGGGTGGCCGCATCCTTGTAGGAGCCATCGGCATTCAGGTTGGACATCCATTCGAGATTGATGGCGCCAGGAATCGTGCCGTTCGCGTGTTCGCCCGCGCTCCGCGTGTCGACGATCGCCAGTGGCGCCGGGGTCGTGCCGACCGCCGCGATCAGGTCGTCGGCGGTCATCAGCGCGCCGCGGTCGAGCGTCAGGTGGAGATCGACGGGCGTGGGCTGGACGGGGATGCGATCGAGGGATTGGCCCGAGCCGACCCACGCCCGCAGGCCCCCATCGAGCAGGCGGCCGGTGTGCAGCCCGGCGACATCGAGCAGCCAGACGCCGAAGGATGCCATCGTGCCACTGATGTCCTCCGTGAAGACAACCGTGCGTTCCGGGCCAATGCCCGCCGCGCCGAGCGCGCGTTCCAGCACGGCGGTCCACGCCGCGATGGTGTCCCCGTCCGAGGCGGGGAGGCGGAGCGAGCCGGCATCGAGGTGGATCGCGCCGGGAATGTGCCCGGCCAGGTATATCGGGAGCGGGCGGACATCGACGACGAGCAGATCGGGATCACCGAGGTGCTCCCCAAGCCAGGCGGCGCTGACGAGCGGCGAGGAGGGATTCGAAACAGGCATGGACGTGCTCCTGAGCGTGACACGCGAAACGGCATGCTCGGCTCATGATCGCCGATCGACCGGGATCGCGCCTGCCCCGACAGGCAGTGCGCTGGCCCGATCGGCGCCAGGGACCCCGGAGGGTGCGTGGTACACTCCGGGCACTTGCGCCAGCCGGAGCGACCACGTTCAGGGCCGCACCCGTGCCCGTGGAGCATCCGTTGGCCGCCCTGGTCGCATGCTTGCCCCCCATCGCCCCCGATCACGGAAGTCAGGCGTTCTGCATCATGTCTCGCATCATCTTCGGGCTGCTGCTCTTCGTGGCGATCTTCAGTCAGGCGACGGTGATCCCCGAACTGGTGCCGTGGGCCGTGCTCCCCAATACCGTACTGGTCCTGCTCTTCGTCTGGTGCGGATGGTGCGGCCCGCGCGAGGGGCTCTTCTGGATCTTCGTCGCCGGCATCCTGCTCGACGTGCTGACGATGGGCACGCTGGGAGTCAATGTCCTCGCCCTGCTGCCGGTCTTCCTGCTCGCGACGGTGGCGAAGGAGTACATCTATCACTCCGCCGCCATCGTGCCGGCCCTGCTGATGGGGGTGGCCTCCGTGGCCAACGGCATTTTCCTCTGCCTCGTGCATGGGAATCCGCCCGGTCTCTACCTGCCGATCCAGGCCGGGATGCACGCACTGCTCGTCCTGCTGCTCTTTCCGTTCGTGGCGCGCGCCACGCGCGACGTGCGCCGCTACTGAGCTACCCTTTCCGGTGCCGGGCCGCATTCCCGGCCTGCTCTTGTTCGCACACCACGGCCCTGCCCGGCCGCATCCTGACAGGGAGCTGAACTCATGGCTCGCCGCAAGCGAATTCCCTACGATCCCCCCAACCAGCGCAAGAAGCGCCGCCGCTACGACGGTTGGCTGCGCAGCGACCAGATCCTGCTCAATCGCCGTCTCTTCGTCGCCAAGAGCCTCACGGTGGGCGCCTTCGCTGCCCTGGCCGCCAAGCTCGGCTACATGCAGCTGGCGGAGGGGCAGAAGTACAAGGCCCAGGCCGAGGCGAACGTCATCTCCGACGAGTCCCTGCCGGCCGCGCGGGGCATGATCCTCGATCGCCAGGGCCGCACCCTGGCCGGCAACGTCCGCTCCTGGGAGGTGCGGGTGATCCCCGCGAAGCTCCCCACGGATGCCGAGGATCGCGCCTACGTCCTGAATACCCTCACCACCGCGCTCCAGCTGGACGACGTGCTGGTGATCGATCCGACCGCGCTGCCGGAAGGGTCGGCGGATACGGTCTATCGCCGTGTCGCCACCATGCTTTCCTACACCGACACGGACGCCGAGGATGCGATCGACGGCTGGAAGTACCGCGCGACCCTCGGCATGGTCGATGTCGCCCGCCACTCGACGGACGATGCCGCCCGGTTCCGGGCCGCGCGGGCGGAGCTTCCCGGCGTCTCGGTGATGAACGAGCTGGACTTCAAGATCACGAACATCTGGGACAAGAACCTGGAGATCTCGATCAAGTCCGGGGTGCCGCGCGAGATCGCGATGAAGCTGGATGCGAACAGCATGTACCTGCCGGGGGTGATCCTCGACGACAGCAAGCTGGTGCGCACCTACAGCGGCGGCGACGTGATGTCCCACGTCATCGGCTACGTGCAGGGGGTCGATTCGGTCGAACTCTTCGATCCGATGAACAAGGACCGCGACGGCAACAGCCTCTACGCGCTGAACGACCTGATCGGCAAGGCGGGCCTGGAATCGGCGCTGGAAGCCGACCTGCGCGGGGTGAAGGGCGCCCGCTCCATCGAGCGCGATGCGAACGGCGTGCAGGTCCGCATCATTCCCGGCAGCGAGAAGGCGGCGAAGGCCGGGAAGAACGTCAAGCTCACGATCGACCTCGAACTCCAGAACGCCGTCGCCAAGGCGCTGGAGGAACAGATCGCGAAGGCCGCCACCGCCAAGCAGAAGAAGAACGAGGAGCGACAGAAGGAAGGCAAGTCGGCCTGGAAGATCCCGAACGCCGGTGCGGTGGTGGCGCTCGATCCCCGGTCGGGCGAAGTGCTGTCGATGGTCAGCTATCCGTACTACGACAACTCGCTCTTCGTCACCGGCCTCTCCAGCCTCAAATGGGCAGAATACATGGACCCAGAGAAGGGCAAGGCCTTCGTCAATCGTTGCACGTCGGAGGTCTATCCGCCCGGCTCGACCTTCAAGAGCTTCCTGGCCACGGCAGCGTTGCAGGAAGGATCAATTACGACGCAGACGACACATACTTGCACAGGTGGAATTGGTGTTCCAGCGCCGTCGAACTGGGCTCAGTACACGCCGTGGCGGTGCTGGGTGGCCTGGTCCAATGGCACGCCCCACGGACAGATGGACGTGTCCTCGGCGATTGAGCAGTCATGTGACGTCTTCTTCTACAACGTTGCTCCCTCCAAGACCACTGTTGGAAACGAGGCCGTCTTCTATTTCGACCTCGACGCGGACAACAATGCGGTAAGTACAGACCAACATGTGTTCGACGGCATGGGTATCGACAAATTGGCCAACGACATGCAGGATCGCTTCTTCTTTGGGCGAGAGACCGGCGTTGAGTTGGCGGAACAACCAGGGCTATTCCCGGACCGAAACTGGAAGCTGCAGACCATCGGTGAGGACTGGAACGTCGGTGACTCCCTGAATGTTTCCATCGGACAGGGTGAAGTGCAGGCGACCCCCCTTCAGGTTGCCCTGAATGTTGCTGGCATCGCGGCCGATGGGGTCTTCCGGACACCCCATCTTGTGCTCGATAAGGAAGCCGAGGATGGCACGACGGAAACCACCAAGGTCACCCAGGCCGGAAAGCTCGGGTTCAAGCAGGAGCATCTCGATGTCGTGAAGGACGGCATGGTGCGCGTCTGCAACGAGCAGGCGGGGACCGCGTTCGCCAATGGGGATGGTTCGTCCAAATGGGCGCTCACCAACCCGGACGGTGAAGACAAGGTCCTCGTCGCGGGCAAGACCGGTACGGCAGAGTTCGGGGAGCAGGACGATATCACCAAGGGCGGCGCGCGCGACACGCACGCCTGGTTCACGGCCTACGCCCCGGCGGATGCTCCGGAGATCGCGGTCGCGGTCGTGATCGAGGCCGGCGGTGAGGGTGCCACCTTCGCGGTGCCGGTCGCCGACGCGACGATCCGCGCTTATCTCGAACTGACCGGCAAGCGCCCCCGGGGTAC
>JBQCJS010000454.1:0-2432 GCA_051952485.1 Thermomicrobiales bacterium
CTGGCCGACGACCTCGGCCTGAAGCCGGGCCAGCTCTTCATGCCGATCCGCGTCGCCGTCACCGGGCGGACGCAGTCGCCGGGGCTCTTCGAGACGCTGCGCGCGATCGGGCAGGAGCGGGTGGAGGCGCGGATCGCCGCCGCGAACGACAAGCTGAACGCCGCGCTCGCCGCCGCGGCAACGACCGCCTAACGGGGACCCTTTCGAGCATGGAATCTCAGACGACGATCTACCTTGTCCGTCACGGCGAGACCGACTGGAACGTGCAGCGCAAGTACCAGGGCTCGACCGATGTCCCGCTCAACGCCGTCGGGCGCGAGCAGGCGACGATCCTTGGCGCGTGGCTAGCGGAGGATGCCTCCCGCTTCCCCGGCACGGCGATCGTTTCCAGCCCGCTCAGCCGCGCCTTCGTGACCGCGCAGGCGATTGCCGCCGCGCGGGGTATCCCGGCAGGGGCGATCGTCCCCGATCCGGATGTGCAGGAGCGGTCCTACGGCGTGGCCGAGGGCTACACGCTGGAGGAACGCGAGGCCCGCTGGCCGGACGCGGACTGGGAGGGCCTCGAACCGTGGGAGGCGGTCGCGACGCGGGCGATGCGTGCGCTGGGGAAGGTGCTGGCGGCCCGGCCCGGTGAGGCGACGTTCGTGGTCTGCCACGGTGGGCTGATCAATGCGATCCTGGCGGAGCTCTCCGGCGGCGAGATCGGGACGGGCAAGACGACGATCCTGAACACAAGCATCACGACGATCGCGCACGACGGATCGGATGCCCCGTGGACGATCGTGGCCTACAACCAGATCCCCCACCTCGACCCGGACCCGATCCCTGCTGGTTGATCGGCGGGGCTGTTTCCAGGACGCTTCCGGTGAGTCTTGGGGTGGTCATCCCGAGCGGAGCGGCGGCAAACGCGAGAGGGCATTCGGGGTGCAGCGGAGTCGAGGGATCACCGTGCATGCGCGATGTGCTGCATGCGACGTGATCCCGCGACGTCACTCCATCGGTTATGCCATCGCCACCCATGCGCCGTTCCGCTCGGGATGACACGGATGGGATGACTCACAGGGGGCGATGGGCGAATGTGCACCCGATTGTCGTGACCGCCAGGGCGGCACCACTGCTGCATGAATCCCGCTCTACCCCTTCGGGGCGAGCAGGTGCTCCTCCAGGAAGGCGGCCATGTCCCCGAACGCCTTCAGTTCGTTCTCTCGCTTCGTGAAGCCGTGCCCCTCGTCCTCGTACACGTCGTACCGCACCTCGACCCCGCGCTCCCGCAGCTTCGCCACGATCTGGTCGCTTTCCGGCTTCACCACCCGGGGCTCGTTCGCGCCCTGGATCACGAAGAGCGGCGCCGTGATCCGGTCCACGTAGGTGATCGGCGAGCGCTCCATCAGGAAGTCGACCTCCGTCTCCGGATCGCCCACCCACGTCGCCATCATCCGGCGCCAGGTCGGGGGCACCGCCTTCGCGAACGTCACCAGGTTCGACGGTCCCACCAGGTCGACCGCCGCCGCCCAGTAGTCCGGCAGGCGGGAGACGCAGGAGAGCGTCGCGAAGCCGCCGAACGAGCCGCCGTAGACACCGATCCGGTCGCGATCGACCCACTCCTGCGCGTGGAGATACTGCACCGCCGCCTCGAAGTCCTTCAGCTCGTCCCCGCCCCAGTCGTGGTGGATCAGGGTCTGGTAGCTCTTGCCGTAGCCGCTGCTGCCGCGCACGTTCGGCGCGAGGATCGCGATCCCCCGGCTCAGGAGGTACTGGTAGAACCCGGCATAGGCGTAGGTCGGGCGCTCCTGCGCCTCCGGACCGCCGTGGATCGAAAGCAGGACCGGCGTCATGCCGCCGCCATCCTGCGGGATGGCCTCGGGATGCGGGCGATAGAGCCAGGCCGGGATCTGCTTCCCGTCGAAGGTCGGGTAGTGGATCAGCTCCGGCTCCGCCATCGTCGCCGGGTCGATGCCGCCCAGGGCACTCTCGGTGATCTGGCGCGCCATGAGCGTGGCCATGTCGATCACGAAGACCTCGGCCGGGTGCGTCGGCTGCGTGAAGAGCGCCCCCAGTTTCGTCCCGTCGCTGGAGATGGCGAGCGTGCCCAGGACCCCGGTCGGCATCGGGATCGCCTCGGCAGGTGAATCGACGCCCTGCTCCAGGTCCCGGCGGTAGAGGCGGGAGTAGCCGTTCTCGTTCACCTCCCAGACCAGCCAGCGGCCATCGCGCGACACCACGGCATGGATGATCTCCCAAGCCGGGGCCTCGACCAGCCTGCGTTCGCCCGTCGCCAGGTCGTGATACGCGAGGGCGAGCGTCTCCCGCCCTTCGTCGGTGAGGAGCCAGAAGCCGGACCCGTCCGCCGCCCAGCCGACCGGCACGAACATCACCTCGCCGTCGTGCGGCGTGACGTGCTCCGACGCCCCGGTGGCGACATCGAGGACGTG